>JAHDBB010000657.1 GCA_020630635.1 Chitinophagales bacterium | reverse complement strand
GGATGCGGCGGACTTAGTACTTCCAGCAGGTCGATTTGATCGCTACTATTTTGCCTATGATGGGGATGTATCCAATATCAGTATATCAGGGGGATCTGCTGGTTTAGTTGATAATGCGACAGTGACAGCCCTTCCTGCAGGATATGAAATACCTCTTGCAGACCTTTTTGGTACAGGCTATCCACTCCCTATTACGCTTCCAGATGGTGGATTTGTATTGGAGCTTGGTGGAGGAACAGATTTAACACAGCTTGGACAGACGATTAGTGTAGATTTTGGGTTAACAGGTATTTCCGTTTACAACTCATTTGAAGATGGGACGCTTACAGGCGGTCAACAAGCATTTTACGGAGCAGCGGGTCCAGAAGTGATAACAGATGGTGTTGAATTTCCACAGTTTATCAACTTTTATGACATAGATGTGAGTGAATGTGGTGTAACAATGACTTTGTTTAATAATTCAGATGCAGCGGATTTAGTACTTCCAGCAGGTCGATTTGATCGGTACTATTTTGCATACGATGGGGATGTGTCTGATATCAGTATTTTTGGTGGGTCTTCTGGTTTAACTGTAGGAGCAACTGTAACAGCCCTTCCTGTGGGATATGAAATACCTCTTGCAGATCTTTTTGGTACAGGCTATCCACTCCCTATTACGCTTCCTGATGGAGGTTTTGTAATTGAATTGGGCGAAGGTACAGATTTGACAGAATTGGGTCAAACTCTTATTATTGATTTGGGTTGTCTGTTTGAGTGCAGCGGCAATCTGGATACTTTAGAGTTGAGTCGCAAGGGCGCACTCTGTGCTGATGCCGTAGAATTTCCACTCAATGGTAATGAAATTTATAGATGGTATAATGAGAATGATAATTTAGTAGCTACTTTAACAGGAGTTCCGTATTATTCACCAAGTTCTTTGGGTTCCTATTATGTAGTGGTGAGCGATCCTGATTATCCTGGTTGTCAGCAGGTTCTGGGACCAAGAGAGATATTTAGCCTCAATGGTTGTTGTGAATTAGATTGATATTGTAATTGAATATAATTCAGTGATTCCAGATAGATTAGATGGTTTTTGATTCTAAAAGGAAGATGAAAGAATTTTCATATAAGCTAATTCATAATATTTTCTCGTTTTTACAGTAATTTGGATCGTTTCTATCATTTTCGTATTTCATTCTCCACCTATCTTTATGGTTGAATTTTTCATCATTTCAAATTTGTTAATATGAAATATGCAGCTAAACTTACCTTTATCTTAATGGCTTTGGTTTTATTATGGAATCCAAGTACAGCCAACAACCATGATACTCAATTACTAAAAAGCAAAATAGTTATGGAAGGAAAAACAATTATGGAAGTGACTACTTTCAACATTAATTCCAATGTTGATCCAATGGACTTTAAAAAAAGAGATTTACAAGTAGAAAGTGATTTTACCAGTAAACAACCTGGATTTATCAAACGACAAAGCGGTGTTGATGAAAAAGGGAATTATATTGTCATCGTTTTTTGGGAAAAAGTGGCAGATGCAGATGCTTCCATGAAGAAATTTATGGGAGACAAATCAGTCGCTGATTATGCACAAATGATTGAGGGGGCAAGTATGAAAATGTCAAGATATATGATGGATGCATCTTTTAATGCTACCAATAGTCAGTTTGTAGAAGTGATGTCTTTTGATTTAAAATCAGGAACCGATGTCGCTAATTTTAATACCCTTAATAAAAGAGTAGAGACCGATTTTACCAGTAAAAGAAAAGGTTTTTTACAACGATTGACAGGTGTAAATGAAGAAGGAAAACAAGTGGTTGCCGTTTACTGGACCAACAAGGCAGATTCAGATGCTTCTTTACAACCCTTTATGGAAGCACCTGTTTCAAAAGAATTTATGCAAAATATGGATCAGTCTTCTATGGCTATGGGACGATATAATTTCTTAAATACGAATCCAACTAATAAGGAAAAAGTCGTTGCTCTTTTAAATAGTTTTAATACAGGGGATCAAACACCGATTTCTTATATCAATCCACAAAAATATATTCAACACAATCTAAGTGTCGGAGATGGATTGGCTGGTTTTGGAGAAGTAATGCAACATGCGCCACCACAAGGTTTCAAAGCCAATGTTGTAAGGGCTTTTGAAGACGGAGATTTTGTATTTACGCATACCGAATATGATTTCTTTGGACCAAAGGTTGGTTTTGATGTTTTTCGATTTGAAGACGGTTTGATTGTCGAACATTGGGACAACTTAATCGAAGTCCAAAAACCCAATCCAAGTGGAAGAACGCAAACAGATGGTACAACGGATATAGTGGATCAAGACAAAACGGAAGCGAATAAAACAGTCGTGAAAAATTTTATTAATGATGTTATTATCAACCATCAAAATGATAAAATGACGACTTACATTAATCCAACAAAATATTTGCAACACAATCCTGCTGTTGGTGATGGTTTAGATGGTTTTGGTGCAGCTATGAAATACTTTGCCGAAAATGGATTGGTGATGGAATATGATAAATTGCACATGATGATGGGAGAAGGCAATTTTGTTTTGGCTGTGAGTGAGGGTAAATTTGGGAAAGGAGAACACGCCGCTTTTTATGATTTGTTCCGATTGGAAGATGGGCAAATTGTGGAACATTGGGATGTGATTGCACCGATTCCTCCAAAGGCAGAATGGAAAAATGATAATGGGAAATTTTAATTCCCAATACAATGTATAATCTCTAAGGGTTGAGCTAGTTTTAGGTCAGCCCTTTTTTTATTGATAGGCAAATGATAAAAAAAGCCCCATCACTTAATCGGTGATGGGGCTTTTCATTTTGTGGCTTTTTTGAGTTGTGTCCTTTTTTGCTCCATCCTAAAGAATGAAGCAAAATTGGGTTGCTCTTTTTTTCGTGTTTTTTGCCTTTTACCCTAAAGGGTGGCAAAGGAATGATAAATGATGAGTTATAAATGATAAATGACTCTTCGTTTCCAAACAACCATTCATAATTAATAAGGTCCTCGTTCAAATGGACGGTCATTCCTACTAACAGAAAGACAGGCACAAATCTTTAATAAAATGTCGCAGTCCTCGTTCAAATGGACGTACACTCTTACCATCAACTTATCAGGTGTTACAGATGAAATGCTCGAGTCGCAGTCCTCGTTCAAATGGACGTACACTCTTACATTCAAGAAAATCAAGACAGACCGTTTATTTGAGGCAACCCGTCTAAAGTTGCCAAGTTTACTCTCATTGTAAAAAAAGAAAGTATAAGTCGTTTCAATCGGATTGCTATGCAATTACTGAAGAGGGCAAT
>JAHDBB010000656.1 GCA_020630635.1 Chitinophagales bacterium | reverse complement strand
ACATTTTTTAACAAAATGGAATATGTCAAGATATGATGGACACATCTCAAAATTACTGGTAGCAGGGCGTTGGCTTTGTGGGTGGAACGTATGATTGAACAAGATTTTTCGAGAGGAATCTCCAGTCTTTTATCGACTAAAAACAGGATTCCTCTCCCCACTTTTTACAAACCAATGGTATAGGCTTTTAATCTAAAAAAATACACATGGTGATTGAATTCAAAAAGTTCAATATCCGATAAGAGTTTCAGTACTTCGGTTAAACTAGTAATCACTTCATCATACGTATAAGAATCACTTTGTTTTCTCTTGGCTTTTTGGACAATTTTCCAAAATTTTTCTTCAGTCAGTTTAAAAGGAAATTCTTTGCGAGTCACAATTCAATATTTTTGATCAATACCATTTACAATTGACTATCTTGACTTTTTCCACCATTGATAGGCAAAAACAATGGTCAATAAACCAAAGACAAAGGTACAAAGTACATAGAAAATGATACCACTATCTGTATAATTGACCATCTCTTCTGCGTCATAGTAGTTTCCTAAATCATTGTAAGGCAAAGACGCTCTTTTTTGTAAGGTAAGAAAAGATAGAATCGTCAGGAGTAAAAAACTCAATGATAAAAGAGGTCGAATGGAACGCAAATCATTTACATTTAGAAGGTCAAAAAGTCATTTTGATTTCAAAATTCTAAAGTGGTTCAGTTACTATAGGGACAGACCTCAACGAACTAGCCCCGATAGGAGTGGTATCACCAATGTGAGTTGGCAAAAGGGTTTGAGTGGCTTGGTGATAAAAACGGATAGCGGGACTTGCCAGCACGACGAAGCACTCCAACTTTCGCTCCTAAAAAAGAAAAATCGCCATAACTTGATAAAAATCAGATAGTTATGACGATTGAAAGTGCCCAAGATAGGACTCGAACCTACACGGCCGCAATTAGCCACCAGCCCCTCAAGCTGGCGTGTCTACCAATTCCACCACTTGGGCGAGTGGTTTTTTTAACAGGTTGCAAAGATAGCATACTTTTTTCAAAAAAAAAGCAATTCCTTTTGAGAATTGCTTTTTCATTATCTTTTAAGGTAGTAAACATTAATCTCCCGAAAAACTCAAAAAGATTTGTAAAACATACCAGAATAATAGCATCAAGGAAGCAAATAAACCTAATGACGCTGCTACATGTTGTCCTGTATGATATTTGTTCACAATTTGTGAGGTTTGATAGAGGATAGAACCTGCTGCCAACAAGACCATTGCAAAAGAGAAATATAAGCCTAAGTTAAAGCCAAAGACAATTCCTGCTACGATCAAGCCCAATGCCAACATAAAACCAATGGTTAAAGCACCTCTTAAAAAGGAAAAATCTTTACCTGTCAAGAAGACAACGGCTGATAAACCTGTAAATAAGCTCAAAGTAACGATGGCTGCTTTGCCTAAAATCGCCACATCCCCTATTATAAACATTGCAACAAACAAAAGTGGTACAAATATAAAGGCTTGTGCCAATACATATAATCCATAGCCTGCATATTGAACCGTCTTATTTTCAGAGTTATTTACCCAACCTTCCGCAAGGTAAGTGACAAACATAAAACCGCCCAACATAATCAACCAACCATAACCTCCTGTCAATGAAAGAGCAAGGTTGACAACAAATGGAATTTGGAAAAGAATAAACTCCATACCAATAAAAGCAAGTACCGCTGCTGCTAAATGGATATAGGTTTTTTTGATAAACTTAGCTTGTTCTTCTGAAGATACCGCACTCAAAGGAGTTCCTGCCAAGTTTTGACCAGATTGATGGATAGTGTCCATAAGATTTTCGGTTTAGAAAGAAGCAAATCAAAAAAATAGTGGGTTGTCTTGCTTCTCAGGTTAATAAATAATAAAATAACTTTTGTGATTTAAATGTACAAAGACATTACAAAAATTCCAAATTTATTTGCAACATTTTAAAACAACACTCATATTACTTTAGTTCCCTACCTGCCATTTTTTTTCCAAACATCACTTATTTCTTCAAAAAACCTTAATTTTGCGTTCTTAAAAATAAAAATCCACTTTTTAAGTTTACTTATAAGCCCCTTTTTACGTAATAATTGAGAAACAATGTTTTTCAACCGCCCCAAGCCCCAAAAAAATATATGAATAATCACCGTTTTATTATAATTATCTGTAGTTTCATTGCTTGTATCGGCTTTTTCTCATGCGAAGAACCCGAAGAAGATTTTGAACCCATTACGGATTTTAATATATTTGAAACTCTGCTTCAACAAGACAATTACAGCCTTTTTGCCCAAGCCTTGACCAAAGCAGGTCTTGCCAATCGCTTGGAAACACAAGGTCCCTTCACCTTATTTGCACTCGATGACCAAGTGATAGAATCCTATCTCACAAGTGTTGGGGTTGATTCCTTAAATGATGCCAATGGCAATGAACTAAGGACTTTTTTATCTTACCACATCATCGAAGGGACTTGGACTGCCGACAATTTAGCAGATGAAGGCTACTTGACTAGCCTCAATAATGAATCGACCAATGGCTCCCGTATTTCGATTTATTTTGAAAAGAATGGCAATAATCTCACGCTTAATCAACAATACCAAGCCAATTTAATGAGCGATACGACTTCCAATGGCGTGATTCACACCGTAGAGACCCTTATGAGTTTGCCTCGTCTTTTTGACTTTATCAAATACGATGATCGTCTCAATGATTTTGAAGACATGATGGTTTTAGCCAATTATACTTCGATTGGTCCATTATCCGATACATTGACGGTTTTTGCTCCCGAAAATGCCGCCTTCCCCACCCTTTTCGACACTTTAGAGGTTTCCAGCCTCAGCGAAATTCCCTCAAACACCTTAGAACGATTGGCAGAATATGGCATTGCTGATACTTCTATTTATTTCGACAATTTACTGGAGGGCAACATTACAAGTTCATTACCTGAACGCAAGATAGGAGTATTCATTGATTCGGTTTCGATGACACCTTACCTCCAAGACTTTCATGGCAACCAAGCCAATTTTATCGAAGGCGATATTCAAGCGATCAATGGGCGTTTACACCTCATAGACCGAGTTTTGAATCCAGACTAATCATTGAGTGACAAGTTGATAGTGGTAAGTGATTTTTAGGAGCGAAAGTTGTGTGCGTTGTCGCTTTAGAAAGTCCCGCTATCCGTTCTTATGAATGCAGCCAAAACTCTGCCGCAAGTCTTTTCGACTTGTGGCCCAAATCTTTTGCATTCATACCACTACTATCGGGGCTAGTTGGTTGCGGTCAGGACTTCTTAGAACCAGTAGCACTTTGTAT
>JAHDBB010000042.1:12467-20646 GCA_020630635.1 Chitinophagales bacterium | reverse complement strand
GAATCCAAAATGAAAAACTTAAGGTCTTTTAGAAATGAAGCTGACTATAAAAAAATACAAATAACCTCATCTAAGGTAAATGATGCCAAACGATATATGGAAACTATCCATCGTTATTTAAAACCATTAACTTAATTAAGAAATGACTTTTAAAAATTTTTTAAATTTGACAGTTGAAAAAATTACTGAGCACTTCCCACAATCTAAAATATTATATCAGCAAAAAACTATTTCTGAAACTCATTTCATTCAAATATTTCCTCAAGAGGTATTTGACTCTGATGAATTTACAGACCTATATTTTGAGATTACTGATTTATTCAAAGAAAAAGAATTTGATGGTGACTTATGTATAACATCAGAGGATTCTTTAAGTGATTTGGATTGTCCTGAAATTTTATACAATGGTCAAGAACAGCATAGTTATAAAACCTCTTTTGCTTATATCCCCTATAAATCAGATTTTATTGGTGTAATGTCCAAAGATTCAAATATTTTAAATTATTTCCCAATTGATGGTCAAGAACAGACCTATGCTTTCTTTGCCTTAGATGAAATTAAAATGTCTGATGTATTATTTGATGGAAGTTGTAATAATTTGACTATTAATGAAAAAACAATGTTATTAAATGCAGCATAAAAAAATGCCAAGCCTTATAGAATATGATAGAAAAAGTAAAATCAGAAATTCAATTAAAAGATATTTACCTCACAGAATCTACTTTTCAAGGTAGTCAGGTATTACGTCAAAATCAACAAATACCCAAACTACAAATTGATCTTCAAACTTCTGTAGAAGCAAAGGAAAACTGGATTATTTCTTCTGTAACAGTCAATCTGACTTCTGAACAAGATCCTCTTTTTTATATAAAAGCTACTATGACAGGAGAATTTAAATTACAAGGAACTATACCATTTTCAATGGACATGTTTAAGTATGCTAATGCTCCAGCTATCGTTTATCCCTATCTTAGGCAACATATTCGTTCTCTTTCTTTAGATGCAAGAATACCTCCTATCATTATTCCTGTTATCAACTTTGATAGGTTTTATCAAGAACAGAAAAAACGAAAAAACCTGTAATCATTTGTAGTGTCCCTACCAACTAGCCCCGATAGCAGTGGTATCGCTGTGTTGAAGCGTTGGCGTGGGTTGTGGCGAGGCAGCAGCGATAAGAACGAATAGCGGGACTTTCCATAACGACGAAGCACTCAAACATTCGCTCCAAATAAAAAAAATCACTCCAAAAAGCTAACTTTCTCGAATACTAGCTATATTGCCCTTGATGGCAGCCATAATCCAAATATTGTTAATTATTTTTGTACCCTATCTGTGTATGATAGGCGTGAAGCGTCTGAATATTGGAAAATGGTTGAGTCCCATTGTTTTGTCCTATCTAGTAGGTATCCTCTTAGCCAATGTCCATATCTTGCCGATTCAACAATCCATCTCTACTACGGCAAGTGAAGCTTGTATTTTATTGGCGATTCCCTTATTACTGTATTCTACCGATATTATTGGCTGGTTTCGATATGCCAAATCCAGTATTTTATCCTTTTTCATTTGCTTAGGAAGTGGAGTGATTAGCTCTATCCTGATGGCATATCTATTTCAAGGGCAATTAACGGATACTTGGCGATTATCGGGCATGTTGGTCGGAGTTTACACGGGCGGAACGCCTAATATGCAAGCGATTGGATTGGCATTGGAAGCAGAAGAAGCCACCTATATTTTATTGAACGCAGCCGACATATTTTGCAGTGGAGTTTACCTTGTTTTATTGACCTCCATCCTACCTGTTTTCTTAGGCTCCTTTTTACCCAAATTTCAAGCTCCTATTGATGAACATCCTGAAGAATTGATTGTTGAAGAAAAAGAAGCTTGGGTCATAGGCGATATACTCAAAGCTATTGGATTAACCATCGTAATTATTGGCTTATCGGTCGGATTGACTTGGTTGATTTATGGAAATTTGGAAAAGGTCGCTCTATTGATTTTATTATTGACAACTTTTAGTATTTTAGCCTCGTTGAGTCCACGCATCAGAAATTGGTCGGGAAGTTTTGAAACAGGCGAATATTTTCTATTGATGTTTTGTGTTGCCATCGGTATGTTGACAGATTTTTCCAGCTTATTAGCAGAAGGCAGCACCATTTTACTATATACGGCTTGTGTTTTAAGTACAAGTATTATCTTACATTACCTTTTCTCGGCTCTTTTTCGTATTGATAGAGACACCGCCATGATTACCTCAACGGCAGCCGTTTTTGGTCCTGTATTCATTGGACAAATTGCCAGTGTCTTGAATAATCGCACCTTGATTGTATCAGGCATTGCCACAGGATTGGTCGGCATGGCATTGGGCAATTATTTGGGTTTAGCGGTGGCTTATTTGTTACGAAGTTTTTTGTAAAATGAAAAAATAAAAATTATATAGAATGTCTGAATATCCGAAAGTACGTTTTCCACAAGAAGGAATGAATCAGTCAGATTTATTGGAATTATTGACGCAAATGAAATCCAAAGATGTCAAATGGAGACAAGGACGGGTTTTTAGTTACATTTATTTTGCAAGCGACGATATTTTAGAAACCGTCAAACACGCTTACAATATCTATTTTTCTGAAAACGCCCTCAATCCTACTGCCTTTGCCAGTTTGCGAAATATGGAAAATGAGGTAGTAAGTATGACGGCTGATTTATTTCATGGAGACAGCGAAACGTGTGGAAGCATGACTTCGGGAGGAACCGAAAGTTTGTTAATGGCTATCAAGTCTGCAAGGGAATGGGCAAAGAAAAACAAACCTCATGTTCGAGAACCTGAAATTATTTTACCCGCTTCTGCTCATCCTGCTTTACACAAAGCCTGTCATTATTTTAGCGTCAAAGCGGTTGTCGTAGAAGTTGGTGACGATTATAGAGCCACTCCTTCTTTGATAGAAAAAGCGATTACTTCTCAGACCATTATGTTGGTCGCTTCGGCTCCTTCCTATCCACAAGGGGTGATGGATGATATAACGGGCATCGCTCAATTGGCAAAACAAAATAATCTTTTGTGTCATGTCGATTCTTGTATCGGCGGCATGATGCTTCCATTTTTAGCTAAATTAAATTATGATATTCCACCTTTCGATTTTGCCGTAGATGGAGTCACTTCCATTTCTGCCGACATTCACAAATACGGTTATGCGGCCAAAGGGGCTTCTGTTGTTTTATACAAAAATGCGGATTTACGAAAACATCAATACTACGTTTATCCCAATTGGGCAGGCGGCATTTATGCCTCTCCAACAATGACAGGAACCCGACCTGGTGGAGCGATTGCAGCAGCTTGGGCAGCCTTAAAATATATCGGTATGGAAGGCTATTTGGAAAAGGCACAAATAGCTATGAATGCAACCAAAAAAATCCAAGAAGGTATAAATGCATTTTCAGAATTAAAAGTCATGGGAAACCCAGCGATGACGATTTTTTCAGTCGGTTCAGATAAGTTAGATGTCTATGAAGTGGGCGATGAAATGGGTTTGATGGATTGGTCAATTGATCGCCAACAACTTCCGCCTACTTTACACTTTACCATCAATCCCATTCACTACACCATCGTTGAGGAACTCTTGACAGATTTAGCTACGGCAGTTGAGAAGGCAAAGAAAATAAGTACACACAAGATTTCTAACAGTATTCAAGTGAATGTGGCAAAGGGTGCGAGTCGTTTATTGCCTAAAAAGCTGGTCGGAAAAATCCAACAAGTGGCTGCTAAAAACTCCAAAATCGGTGAAGGTCGTTCTGCTGCGATGTACGGGATGATGGGCGCATTGCAAGAGAAAGGGGATTTAGAGGAGATGGTCAAAACCTTTTTGGATAAGTTGATGCGGGTTTAGTTTTTGAAGTCAATGGTCAGTAGTCGATAGTTTTTTAGGAACAAGTGACTGTAATCTAAAAATCCTATTCATCAAGAAAAATCCTGTAATCCTATTCTTTTTTTAGGCTAGAAGCGAAGGTTTTTTTTTCATCGCAACAGAAAGTCCCGCTATCCGTTCCTATGAATGCAGCCAAGCTCTGCCGCAAGTCTTTTTCGACTTGTGGCGCAAAGCCTTGCATTCATACCACTACTATCGGGGCTATTTTGAATGGTCTCAACCTATAGTAACTTATTCTCACATCGTCTCCGACCGCTGCTCTCCCATATGTTGATACTCATACAAAACCTCCACATGTTGTAGAAAATCGGTCAAGACTTCCCGAAATTCTTCCTTAAAAGTCTCCGAGAAATTTTGGTGAATCCCACCTTTGAATAAATGAATCTTTGAAAAACGGGCTTTATTGTGAGAAAACAACTCCACAGTGGTGGGAGCTGGAACAAGGGTTTCAGAGTCTCCGCCCATAATGAGTAAAGGCGATTTACATTGTTGTAAAAAGATAACGGGACGCATCTTCTCAGCAACTACTTTTAACAAATACTCCGTCATGGGACGGATCAAATACGCTGTTGTTTGAGGTAAGTAGGTTTTGCGAAGGGCATTTTTGACCAAAGCAAAAACATCATGGTAACAGGATTCTAATACGACAAAATAATAATCCTTGATATTGCGAAGGCTGTAACAGATGGTCGCTGCTCCTATTGAAAAACCATGTGCTGCAATATGTTCATAATGCTTCGATTTTAAGAAATGATACCACGCTACTATATCTTTTCGTTCATGCCAACCAAATGATATTCTATCTCCATCACTTTTACCGGTTCCCCGCAAATCGGGCATCAAGACCGAATAACCTTGTTCCAAATAAACTTTGGCTTTTTCGATATTCTTATTGCGATTAGAACCTCGTCCACTTAATAAAATGACGACTTTTTCAGAATCATTGTCGATGAGCCAAGCAGAGACTTTGACATTATCTTCTGTAATAATTTCGACATCTTGGATGGGTTTATCCGATAGCTGACGCAGGGCTTTGACAGGTCGAAGGTCTCTTCGAGTCAGCCAATGAACACTGGCAGCACTACTGATGACTAAGGCAGCAAAAATATTGCCCGATGCTAACAAGGAGTATTTAAAATATTTAATGGCTTTCATAGCTGGCGGCTTTTGAGTAGTTAAATTTTAATTGTATAATTTAAACATTGTTACTGGTACGATAAGTTCCGACCTCAACGAGCTAACATAAATTCTAAAACCATTCTGTTACCATCGGTTGTGTCCACAACGACCTAGCCCCGATAGTAATGGTATCACCAAACAGCGGTGGCTAAAGGGTTCGGGTCGCTTGGTGATAAGAATGGATAGCGGGACTTTCCAAGACGACGAAGCAAAAAACCCTTCGCTCCTAAAAGAAAGTCAAAAAGAACCGAAAAAAATCAAGCTAATCCTAAAATCAAAAAAATCCTGATTCTAGGTGCATGAAGAGAAGAATCACAAACTGAACCACTCTATCGACTATTGACCATCAACTATGGACTTATAAAACAAACCTCATATACTTCCTGTCCTTCCTCCATCTACTCGGATACTGGTTCCTGTCACATAACTGGCAGCAGGCGAAGCTAAAAATCCAACGACATTGGCTATTTCAATAGGTTCAGCAAAACGATTCATTGGAATACTAGAACGCATTTTACCAGCAGATTCTTCTACCGAGATCCCTGCTTTTTTTGCTTTACTTTCAATTATCGAATGAAGACGTTGAGTTGCAGTCGCACCAGGCAACACATTATTGACGGTAATATTGAAAGATGCCACTTCATTTGACAGGGTTTTTGCCCAACTTGCCACTGCGCCACGTGTGGTATTGGATACTCCCAATCCTTTGATGGGAACCTTGACAGAGGTAGAAATGATATTGATGATACGACCATATTCCGCCGCTTTCATACCAGATAAAACGTGTTGAGTCAACAGATGGTTACAAAAGAGATGATTATTGAGAGCTTGTAAGAAGTCGCCAGTCGATGCTTCTGTAATCGGACCACCTGGAGGACCTCCCGTATTATTGATCAAAATGTGAACGGCTTTTTGCTGACTTTCCAAGTATTCTGCAACCTTTTGTGTTAGTTGTTCTGTATTGGTAAAATCAATGACCAAATAGTCATGTTGCTGGTCTTGTTTCGTATCCAAAGTCGCAAGAACTTGTTGTAATTTTTCTTCATTTCGAGCAATTAGCGTTATGTTTGCGCCCAAATTGGCTAGGGTTTTTGCACAAGCCTGACCGATGCCTTGTGTACTTCCACAAACAAAAGCATTTTTATCTTTTAGATTTAAATTCATCATTTTTTTAAGATTTTTGATAGGCAAATATAGGATTTAAAAACATTTTGTAACAATAAAAAACATAACTATGGCTTTCACTCATACTGTTTTAGACCGTTTTCTGCGATATGTTCAAATCGACACCGAATCTGATCCCGAATCAACCACCTTTCCTTCTAGCGAAAAACAAAAAGACCTTGCCAAAATCTTAGTCGAAGAATTGCAAGCAATGGGTATTGAAGATGCTCACATGGATCAATACGGCTATGTTTATGCCACTATTGAAGCCAATACGGATAAAGACAATGTTCCTGTATTATGTTTTTGTTCCCACATGGATACAGCTCCTGATTGTAGTGGAAAGGATGTCAAGCCCATCGTTCATCGAAATTATCAAGGAGAAAGTATCACCTTACCGGATGATACCACACAGATTTTAACGGCTGAAAAATATCCTGCCTTAAAAGAAAAAATCGGTCATGACATCGTAACAGCGAGCGGTTTAACCTTATTGGGGTCGGATGATAAATCGGGCGTAGCAGAAATTATGGATGCGGCTTATCAGTTGGTCAAGCATCCTGAATTGAAACATGGTAAAATCCGATTACTTTTTACACCAGATGAAGAAGTTGGTAGAGGAACGGATTTTGTGGATTTAGAAAAATTGGGTGCAGACTTTGGTTATACTTTAGATGGTGGTCCATTGGGCGAGGTCAATATCGAAAACTTTTCTGCCAATGGTTTTGTGATTCAGATCAAAGGCGTGAGCGCACATCCTGGATACGCCAAAGGTAAAATGGAGCATGCTTGCAAGATTGCGGGTGAAATTTTAGCGAATTTGCCCAAAGATCGACTGGCTCCTGAAGTCGCTGATATTCACGATGGCTTTGTACATCCCACTAAGATTGAAGGTGGATTAGAGACGGCAAAAGTACATTTTATCATCCGAGATTTCAATACAGAAAACTTGGCAAAACACGAAAATGAGCTAAAGATCATCACTGAAAAAGTCTTAGAAAATTATCCTAATTCGAGTGCGGAATTTGAATCTACTGAACAATATCGCAATATGAAGGATGTGTTAAAAGACTATCCCCATGTTTATGAAATTGCGGAAGAAGCGACTCGTCGAGTGGGTTTGACTCCGTATCAAAAAAGCATTCGAGGGGGAACCGATGGAGCGAGATTGAGTTTTGACGGCTTACCTTGCCCCAATATTTTTGCAGGTGAACAAGCGATTCATTCTAAGCACGAATGGGTTTCGGCTCAAGATATGGAAAAGGCGGTGGAGACGATTGTACAGATTTGTCAGATTTATGAGGAGAGGGCGTAATGAGTGATAGTGACGTTTTAAGTCGATGGTCAATAGTCCAAAGTTATCGTTCATTTTTAACTGTTGGGATGATGCTAAACAAAAAAATCGGATAACTCCTAGAGCTACCCGATTCATAAATCTTGTTTATTCTCAAAGTCCTATCGTATCATCAACTAGGGACAATGGACTTTCTAATTTCCTTTCAAAATCTCCCTTGCAATCACCAGTTTCTGGATTTCAGAAGTTCCTTCACCAATCGTACACAACTTAGAATCTCGGTAAAATTTCTCTACTGGAAATTCTTTGGTGTAACCATATCCTCCGAAAATCTGTACGGCATCTGTCGAAATCTGTACCGCAATTTCAGAAGTATAATACTTGGCTATCGCTGAAAGTTTAGTTACTTTTTTGTGCTTGTTTTTATAATCCGCTGCTTGCATTGTCAACAACTCACCCGCTTCGATTTTAGTCGCCATATCTGCTAACTTAAACGAAATCGCTTGAAAATGAGCAATCGGTTTTCCAAACTGTTCACGTTCTTTAGCATATTTGATAGAAGCCTCGTATGCTCCTTTCGCAATACCCAATCCTAAAGACGCAATCGAAATACGACCACCAT
>JAHDBB010000042.1:0-12367 GCA_020630635.1 Chitinophagales bacterium | reverse complement strand
TATGCTCCTTTCGCAATACCCAATCCTAAAGACGCAATCGAAATACGACCACCATCTAAGATTTTCATCGCTTGGATAAAACCGTCTCCGACTTCCCCTAAAATATTCTCGGCTGGAACTCGACAATCTTCAAAGATGACTTCTGCTGTTTCAGAGGCTCTCATTCCTAGCTTGTTTTCCTTCTTTCCAGCTTTCAAGCCTGGATTGCTTCTTTCTACCACAAAAGCTGTCATCCCATGAGAATCCAATAACTCTCCTGTACGAGCAATCACAACCACTACATCACCTGATTTTCCATGTGTAATCCAGCATTTGGTTCCATTCAAAATCCAATCACCTGTTGCTTTATCTTGGTGTGCGACACACTTCATACGCATCGCATCCGATCCTGTATTGGGTTCTGTCAAAGCCCACGCTCCAATATGTTCTCCTGCTGCTAACTTAGGTAAGTATTTTTGTTTTTGTGCGTCATTGCCAAACATCATAATGTGTCCTGTACAAAGCGAGTTATGTGCTGCGACGGATAAACCAACCGACCCACATACTTTAGCGATTTCAGAGATAACGGTCACATACTCAAAGTAGCCCAATCCTGCACCCCCATATTCTTCTGGAACCAATACGCCTGTCAATCCTAATGCCCCCATCTTAGGAAATAAGTCTTTGGGAAATTCTTGGCTTTCATCCCAATCCATCAAATGCGGACGAATTTCTTTTTCTGCAAAATCTCGAACCATTTGCTTTATCATCGTCTGGTTTTCGGATGGTATAAAGCTCAAACTTGGAGATATTTCTGTTACTGTTGCCATAATTTTATTGATATTTTTTTTGCAAAGATACAAATTTAACTAACACCTGCTAGTACCTTTTTAGGTGAATATACGAGTTGTATCCAACACTTGTTGGGTTTATATAATAACTTGAATGTAACCATACAACAAAAAAAGGATGATAGAAGTTGTGTCCTTGCTTGTTTAGACCCGATAGAAGTGGTATTCGTGTCGCAGCGTTGGCTTAGAAAAAGATAGCCACACGAATAAGAACGGATAGCGGGGAGACTCATTGCGACGAAGTATCAAGCCTTTCTCTCCTAATCCATCCACTCATATAAAAAACCTAATATGTCGTCAAAAAATACGTTGATCTTTGCCAAAAATGGAGAGAAGTTTTATATATTCGTTCTTGTTATGAAAGTGAAATTTTATTTGCAAAACACCAAAGAAAACACACCTACTCCTATCTACTTATCTGTCAATTATGGTCCTCTATTTCGCTATTCCATCGGTAAAAAAGTAAGTCCCAATCAATGGATGACTGAAATACAACGGGTATCAAACATTGATGATACCACTCAAGAACTCAATGACTATTTGGACTTAATGGAGGCTTTTGTGCGTGCCCTTCGTCGCAATCATCAACAAGAAAACAAGCCCTTGACCAATGATGTATTGAAAGAAGAATTAGACCGACAATTTAAGCCGCATCGTCAGCCTCATAAACCCCATTTCTTCCCTTTTATAGACCATTTTATTGAACAAGCAGCCCTTACTAAAAAGAGTTCGACCGTTCAGACTTATCATGCTACTGTAAAACGCCTCAAGGATTTTGAAAAAACAATGGACTATCCACTGACTTTTGATACGATCAATATGGTTTTCTATCAAAAGTTTGTGTCATTTTTAAGGCATCAAAAAAAGCTCAAAGACAATAGCATCGGTAAGCATATCAAAAACATGAAGCTGTTTATGCATGCGGCTTACAAAAAACGACTCACCCACAATTCCTTCTTTTTGAGTAAGGATTTTAAGATATTGAAGGAAACCAAAAAGCGGGTCTATCTCACCACCAACGAGTTACAAAAATTGCATGATGCAGATTTATCTCAACATTACAATCTCCAAAAAATACGAGATGTCTTTTTGATTGGAGCTTTGACAGGTTTGCACTTTAAACAGATTTACCAAGTATCTTCGACAGATTGGCAAAATGATAGCCTGACCATCCAGTCCAAACAAAAACAAGACATCCTTTTACCCATTCATTGGACGGTTAAAGAAATCCTAGCAAAATACCAATATGAAACCCCCAAACTTCCCACCACTCAAACATTTAATAAGCATATTAAATTGATTGGGCAATTGGCAAACATCAATGATTTGTGTGATACTAAAACAGGCAAATCAGTCCCCAAATATGAGCTTTTGACAACTCAAACTGCCCGTATTTCGTTTTTTGCCAATGCCTACATTCAAGGGGTTCCTGTGTTCGACCTTTTACAATTAAGTGGACATCCCTCCGAAAAGGCTTTTCACAATTATATCTCTATCGCTCCCCAACCCGATTTGACACAACATCGCTTTTTCCAAGAATTTAAGAAGGTATAAAAAGGTAAGTTGATAGTGATTGGCTCTTTTGTTATTGTGACGTTGGGACGCTTCTCTTCATCTCCTGTTTTTTTAGGGACGAAGGGACGTTTTTATAAGTCAATAGTCGATGGTCCATAGTTGCAGTTCTGTTTGTGAATATAAATCCTATGAATCACGAAATCAATCCTAAGAATCCTATTTTTGTTTTGGGCTAGGAGCGAACGTTTGGGTGCGCTGTCGTATTAGAAAGTCCTGCTATCCGTTCTTATCACCAAGCCGCCCGAACCCTTTTGCCCATGCACATTGGTGATACCACTTCTATCAGGGCTAGTTCGTTGAGGTCTGTACTTCTCATTACCAGATTCACCGAACCACCTGTCACTTAAAAAGAAATTCCTTTCGCCTCAAAATAAAAAAACTCGTATTTTTGCACCATGATACAACGAATTCAATCCATCTACTTAGCCATAGCAGCCGTTTTATGTTTGGTTTATCTATTCACACCAAGCATTGAAGTCAATGATTTGATCAACGCTGCCCAAAACTATCCCATCTTAATGGGTTTAACAGTCGTCTCAGCCATCATCAGTTTAGCCGACATCTTTCTATTTAGAAACCGTCCTTTACAAATGAATGTAGGTCGTCTCAACCTATTGCTCATCTTAGGATTAATCGGTTATGCTGTATTTATGGAACTATCAGATGGCGACTTTACACCCGTAGTCGGCGCATTTATCCCATTAGGCTTTTTACTACTCAATCTTTTAGCAGTAAGAGCCATCAATAGTGATGAAAAATTGGTAAGAGATTCTGATAGGTTAAGGTAGAAATAAAAATCATTACTTCATCAACTCTAAGCCAACCCTTAACAACTTCTCTTCTTCAAACTTATTGGCTAAGAGTTGTAATCCAAAAGGCATTCCATTAGAATGTTGAAAAAGAGGTAAAGACATAGCAGGCATCCCAACCAAATTTGCCTGAACGGTATAAATATCTGCCAAATACATGGTTACAGGGTCTTGATTGATGAGTTCTCCCAATCCAATGGCAGTTGTAGGCGTAGTGGGTGAGACTATAAAATCGTATTTCTCTAAAAGTTTTTGGGTTTCATCACTGACCAAACGACGTACTTTTTGAGCCTTCGTATAATAAGCATCATAAAAACCTGCACTCAATACAAAAGTCCCCAACATAATTCTTCTTTTGACTTCTTTACCAAAACCATTGGTACGAGTTTGGGTATATACATTTTGTAAGTCCTTTGCTTCTTGATGGCGATAAGCATAATGAATGCCATCATAACGAGAGAGATTAGAAGAGGCTTCTGCACAGGTCATCACATAATAGGCAGGAACCATATACTCCATAATTGGAAAATCAACTGCCTCTACCTCATGTCCTGCCAACGCCAAACCTTTCAGCCTTTCTTCTATTTTAGACCTTATTTCACTATCTAAACCCTCATTTTCTAAAGCCTCTTTAAAGTAGGCAAACTTATAGATAGGCTTTTCATCTTTTTGCAATTTTTCCGTAAAAGCAGGAACATCTACACAACTTGTCGTACTATCAAAATTATCTCCTCCTGCAATCACTTCTAGTATTAAGGCTGTATCTTCCACACTATGTGCTAAAATGCCAATTTGGTCAAACGAAGACGCATAGGCGATCAAGCCATGACGTGAGATGCGTCCATAAGTAGGCTTAAATCCTACCACATCACAAAAAGAAGCGGGTTGACGAACGGAACCACCTGTATCCGATCCTAAAGCGGCTAAACATAAATCAGCTTGTACGGCTACTGCTGAACCTCCAGAAGAACCACCGGAGACCTTTGTTTCATCATAAGCATTCAAAACAGGACCTTTGGATGAATACTCATTGGTGGAACCCATTGCAAACTCATCACAATTGAGTCGTCCAATAATGATGGCATCCTCTTTTAGTAGTTTCTCAATAACTGTTGCTGAAAAAAGCGACTCAAACCCTTCTAACATATTGGAAGCAGCTCCCACTTTATGATCTTTATGGCAAAGAACATCTTTGATACCTATAATAAGTCCACCCAAACGCCCCAAGTTTTCGCCTTTCTGAATTTTTTCATCTAAAAGACGAGCTTTTTCTAAGGCTTCTTCTTCATACACTTCTAAAAAGGCATTCAAAGATTTTTTTGCTTCAATATTGGAAAGATATGCTTTGACTAAAGCTTGGCAAGTCAGTAGGTTCGCTTTTAAGTCAGCTTGGACCTCTGTAAGTTTAGTATATTTTTTCAAGCCTATATTTTTTACATAGTAAATCTGTGTTGAACAGGTTGTTCAACTCTGAAAGGTAAGAAATGGACAAGTTTATTGACAAATTGAGAGATAAATCATAAGAATTGATTGCATTCTTACTTTTTATCAAAAAGTAATTTTAAAAAACCACTAACAATATATCAATAATGGCAGAAATGAAGATTATTTTTTAGGTTGTTCCAAAGTTTTTTGCTCATCTATTCCTGCTTCTAACTCTTCTTTAATGGTTGCTTTAGCCGCATTGAACTCTCGAATACCTTTGCCTAATCCACGCATCAACTCAGGAATCTTGCGCCCTCCAAATAATAGAAGAATGGCAAATAAAATGACAACCCATTCAACCCCACCTGGTAATCCAAATAATAACATAAGATTTCTTTTTATTGTAAAAATAATCTAAAGCTTGCAAAGATACAAAGTATTTTGGGCAAAGCTATTAGACTTTACAATAGATTAAACGTTGGGATAACCCTTTAGTGTTTAACAAAAAACTAAAAAAAGGTAATCAATAATTTCGACTGGCTGTAATTCCTGCCTCTGAAAGCAGGGGTTCTTTCCATTCAAAAGACTCTATGAGATGGAGCATATCGGATTTGATAAACTCAATCGCAGGTCGAATGGAGTCATAGTTGGGGGTTTCCGAAAAATAAAGGGAACCATATAGAAAGTGGTGAGTACTATCGGTTAAATAAAACTGCATAGAAGAGGCA
Organism: Chitinophagales bacterium; assembly: GCA_020630635.1. GTDB lineage: Bacteria > Bacteroidota > Bacteroidia > Chitinophagales > UBA2359 > JAHDBB01. Next base: position 7,000 of record JAHDBB010000042.1, on the reverse strand, counting down.
GCATTGCCACCTACATCTGAAAAGAGTCCATATACTTCATTGTCGGTTTCAATAACACGCTCGTCAATATATTCTGCCTTTTTCATATGCTTGGCAGTCAATTTATAGGCATCTTCTATCAAATTGGGCAATTTGACTTGCTTATTGATTTCTTTGTAGGAAATATGAAAACGAGCATTTAAATCATCAAATACCACATCCATCCAGCACTTGTCTTTTTCTCCTTTTTGACGGGTATAAGGTGCTTTATCAACATTCGAGTAATGGGGGATTTCAAAAGCATAAGGACATCCTTCATTTTCGTACGCTTGATAGCCTTTTTCTGGCAAAATCATGCGAGGATAGGCTGTTGGTTTGGGTGTATATGTTTGTTGGCATCCAAATCCAAAAGCCAATAAGAAAATGACCGTCCAAAGGGAAATGGTGTTTTTTCTCATAATTCAATAAATTGTTGGCAAAAACATGCCTGCTATTTTTCCCTCCCTCTAGTTATAGTGTTTGTAAGATTTAAAAGCAACTTATATCTTCCTTTCAATTTTTATAAGTCAATTAAAATCAATAAAATATGCTTAAAAATCTATTAAATGTATTGTTGTTTTGACGCTATTATGTTCCAAATATAGGCTAATCTTGTCAATATTACCTAATAAATGCTAACACAAATTTTACAATTATCTAAAATAGGGTTTACGAAAATATTGCTGAATGGATTCTATATTGCCGCTATTTACTTCAAATTCAATGACTTTTGAGGAGGTGTTTTCTCCTAATATAAGAGACAGTAAAAAGATGTCTTTTTTGAAATTTTTAACATTTATTTCTAAAAGTTCTTGTTTTAAAACGGCAATGGTGTAGCATTCATTGTGGATGGAAAGTCGAATAAGCATGGCTTTTTTTAGCAACTCAAAATTTGCCATTGGTAAATCTGTGCGTTGGATGATTTTTTTATCAAAGTATTCAATGCCTTGAAGATAAACGACTTTTACTGAACCTGTTCCGCCCATCTTGAGTTTTTCGATCCAACCAAAAGGTTCGTAAGGTTTTAATAGAGATGGTTCTATAAAACCTGTGTTGTGTTCGTGTGGGATGATGTCCATAGTAGTGGTTCATTTCTTGATTTGGGGACGATGGGACGTTTTTACTATTCAATGCTTGGTTTGGGGACGATGGGGACGTTTTTTTTAAAAGGGACGTAAGGGGACGTTTCGGTTCTTGACGTGGTTTTGGAACGATGGGACGTTTTCGATTCTTGTGTGATAAGTTGTCGAATAATAAAAAATCAATCGTCCCCTTACATCCCGTCGTCCCTATACGCCACCTCTACTATCGCTAAAAAGTACCTTTAATCAACCATCTAGACCCGATAGTAGTGGTATTCGTGTAGAAGCGTTGGCTGCCTAAAACAGGGCAACACGAATAAGAACGGATAGCGGGGAGACCTGTAACGACGAAGCTACTTCCGTTCTCTCCCAAAAGAAAACACTCTTAGAAGAAAAAAGTTATTTTTGGTCTTATTTTTTATGGAAAAAGGGAACTTTTTGGTGAGAATTGCGTTTAAAACTTTGTGAAGCAACTATTTTGGAAAAAAAATGAAATATTTTCAAAAGAATTTGTTTGTTTCTAAATTTTTGTTTTACTTTGCACCGCACTTTTAAAAAATGGTTGTATTGAGATTAATATAAACTTGAAAGTGTATCAAATAAAATATTAGCCGAAGTAGCTCAGTTGGCCAGAGCAGCTGATTTGTAATCAGCGGGTCGGGGGTTCGAATCCCTCCTTCGGCTCTTTATTAAACGCCTCATTAACATTAAGTTATGGGGCTTTTTTTATGCTATATAAACTATGATTCTCCATTTTTTCTAAAAGCCAGTTACGCTCATATAATTCTTTATCCAAACTTATTTTTTCTTTGAGCTTCAAAAATTTCTTTTCTTGTTTGGGCGGCAACTCAACTATCCTTATTAAGACATTGACAAATTTACGGTTCATCTTCTTTTGTAAATTGGTAATCAATTTATTTCGATGAATATAAACTTTGAAGGCATTCATTTGTGCATATAGGATATCAATCAAATCCAATTCATAAAAAACCTTTAGAAAAAGACGTTTGGCTTCGATGTTATAATACAAATCTTTGAGGGCTTCTACTTGATTGAGTAGATCCAAAACTTGCTGATGATTGCCCTTTTTAAATTCTAAAAGTGCTAAGGCAAAATTAAGGATGTCGTCAGGATTTTCGCCTGCTAATTTATTATGGTTATCTTTGATAAACTTTTCTACCCACTCATCCTTATCTAGTCTTAAAGCCAAGTTTACAATATTTTTAAATGTTCCTGTAGGAAAATTGCCCCTTACCAATATCAAATTTTGTTCTAACATGGTTTGATACAGCTCAAAAAGGGATTCACAATAGACCTCCTTTTCTTGATGAATTTGTCTAATACAATAAGAACAAGCTCGTCTGTAAAAATTGGTGGCTACATAGGGTTCTATTTTATGAGCGTGGGTTTCCAAAAGGCTTTTTAACTTAAAATAGTGGTTTTCTTGTTCCATGTCACTTAAAAAGATGAGACTGTGCGCCAACATATTGAGAGGTACTGTTTCTTGATAAACTTCGTTTTCTAGGACCTCTTTTAAAATCTCTTGAACAAATCCCATCTCAAACTCACTTTCAAATAGTGTAGAAAAATTATAGCTAATGCTGTATAAATTCAATACTTGAAAGAAGTAATACTTATTGAGTTCTTCTATGGTTTCTTTGAGTTGATTGCCGTAGAGTTCTTTAAAGTTCTTATTTCGTTCATTTGCTCCCTGTTCGCTTAAAACCCCTGCTTTGGTAACGGCCAAGCGATACTTTTTATAAAAATACTTCTCATCAATGAATTTAGGCTGATTGACAGACTTCTCTAGTCCTTTAATTTTGGGTTGTAATGCTCCAGCCAAATCGTACTTACGATAGTAATCTACCAACATGGCATCTGCTTGGTAATCATTTTTTTGCATTTGAGTTACCACAAGGTATTGTTCAACAACTTTTTTGGTAGCAGACATTAATTGTCTCATCTTACTATCATTGTACGCTTTTTGAGGAAAAACAATACTGAAACATTCTTCTTTGGAAAAAGGCTTTTTAAAAGGATAATGGGTCAACAGACATTCAACAAATGCTATTATTTCCTCTTTTTCATTAAAGAATGGGGAATTGATAAATTTGAGCAATTCTGAATGTAAATTTTTAGGAATGGTTGTTAAGATTTTGACGAGTAAGCTGTTTTCCATAAAGTATTGATTAAAAACATTGACCAAAAAATGTAATTTTTTTTGATGCAGGGAATATCTACTTTTATATCCGTAATTGAAACGCTATTGAATAGTCATGTTATTTTTCTAAAAAATGATTGTATACATTGCAAAGATAGCAAAGATTTACCCTTTGTGCTTTATTGATTATTGTTAACTCAAGACAATGGTCTACAAAGCAATAACTCAAAACTCAAAAACTGTTAATTATGTACTCAAAAATGACTAAGGCCCTTTTGGTATGGGCTATGTTACTGTTATGTAACAATCTTATTGGACAAATCTGGGATTTGGAATCCAACTTACAATTTTATCCTTATGTATGTCCAGAAGATGAATTCTTATTAGAAGCACCAGGAGGTGGAGCACTTTTTTATGCATTTACTAATTTAAATCCTAACCTTACAGTTGCTGTAAACGGTGTAACCATAGAAGAAGATGTTGAGTGGGTACACCTAGAAACTATATGGGGTTCAGAAAGTAGTATGATTAATTGGGTTATACCCAATACAAATAAAAACTTCTTGGTATTTAAATTTGTAGCATTTGGCAAATTTGTAGAACCCATCCAATCTCTTACTTATGTCGTCAATTGTACACCAGGAAAAGATGGTGGAAAAACAGATGGTTTATTTGAGAGTCAAGAAAAAACAACCGCTTATCCCAATCCTTTTGCCAACCAACTCAACGTAGACTTGGAAATCCCTAAAGCAGGGGAAGTTGCTATAAGAATATACGACATAAATGGCAAACTGGTTGAAACACTCTTAGAAAATCATTTAGAAGCTGGCTCGCAAAGCCTATTCTTTGATGTGACAAGTCTAAATAGTGGCATGTATATGCTGGAAATTGTAGCAGAAGATCGTCATCAGACATTGAGAATTGTAAAAACTCACTAGTCCCACTGATTTTCTTATTTGTTTAAGTAAAACATCCTAAGCTATATTTTTATGTTTCCCATCCCTTGTCCATCTATAATGGGCAAGGGTTTTTTATTATCCAACAAATTAAAACAAAACACAATATATTGCATTTTCTTTTTCTTAAATATAAAACTTAAACTATATTTGCAATCAACAGTTTTTTTGTTTTGAGGGTACAGATTATGTTCCCTGCCCTTGTCTGTTTTGAGTGAGACAAGGGCTTTTTTTATTGAACAAAATCCTGTATATTTAGTTTCTATTAAAATGTAACTAAAATTCTATATATCATGCAAAAAACATTTTTGGGCTTATTTGCCCTCTTATTAATTGGCTTTTGTTCTTATGCTTTTTATCCTTCTACACCTCAAACCAAAGAAGATGACGGTATCACTCGTTTACAAATTGGTGATAAATTGCCTTTGGGTGATTTGAAAATGATGGATATTTCTGACAAAGAGCTTTCTCTCAATGATATTATGGGCGAGAATGGGTTGATCCTCAACTTTTCGTGCAATACTTGTCCTTTTGTTCTTGCGTACGAAGACCGATACCCTGATGTCGAAAAACTGGCTAAAGAATCAGGGCTTGGATTGGCTCTTATCAATTCTAATGAGGCTAAAAGACAGGGTAGCAAAAACGAAGATACGATGGATGCTATGAAGGCTCATGCTAAAGAATTGAGCTATGATTGCTACTATTTATTGGATAAAAATCACCAGTTAGCCGATGCTATTGGAGCTTTTACGACTCCACATATCTTTTTATTTAACAAGGATCAAGAATTGGTTTACAAAGGAGGGATTGATGATAATTGGAGAAGTAAAGAAGAGGCTAAGGAAGCTTTTTTAGCCAATGCGGTTAGTTCTTTATTAAGTGGTAAAAAAATAGATCCTGCTGAAACCAAAGGGCGAGGTTGTAGTATCAAAAGATTAAAGTAATGAAGGAATAGGACATTTCTGTTTAGTTCCTATTTTATTTTTGGAGCGAATAGTGGGATGCTTCGTCGTAAAGGCAAGTCCCGCTATCCGTTCTTATTCGTGTTGCCAACGTTTTTTTAAGCCAACGCTTCACACGAATACCACTGCTATCGGGGCTAGTTCGTTGAGGTCGCTCCCTATAGTAACTGAACCAGCTATCCGTCTAAAATTGCCTAAAATCAAAGAAAAGATAAGTTGTTTCAATCGGATTGCTATGCAGATAGTGAGCCAGCAATCCGATTGATTTATATTAATAGACTTCTTTCTCTTTATCAATCGGATTGCCTTTGCCTCTTCTTTTCTAGGTTAGCAATCCGATTGGAGCGATTCATTTTTTATTTGATTGTAAAATGGGGGAATAATGGTGGCTACCTTAGACGAGCCGCCCTTATCTTTAATCGTTACTAAGGATGACCATGTCCGTAGTGTGGATCTCCTGGTTTTCTACCATATTGGTCTGGCTCACCATTAGCAGGAGCGGCTGGTTGTTGTGTATTGACCTTAGTGTTGTTATGTGGTTCATTATGAGAATGGTCATGCCCATAATGTGCATCTCCAGGTTTTCGACCATGTTTATCAGTAGTCTGCTGCTGTTTAGGAGCTTGTACCTGTTCTTTTTTGGGAGCTTGTTGGTTGCCGCTAGCCTCCTTTTCTGCGCCGCCTTGATTACAACCCCATGCAAAGGATGCTGTAATAAATATGATGCAAGCAATTTTTTTGACGTTCATATTCTGATTGTTATTAAATGATTTTCCTTCCATGTATACTGAAAAGATAGATAATAGGTAAATATACGAAATTTTATTTAAGTCAAAAAATAACCTAAAAGTACAGTCATTCGACTTATATGGAATGTTCGTTAAGTGCATGAATGGCTTTTGATAAAGCAAACATGCGTTCTGTATCTTCTTCGATGGCTGTTCCTACCACAATAATATCGGCTCCTGCTTCACAAATTTGGGTGGCTGTTTGAGGGGAACGAATGCCTCCACCGACAATCAAAGGAATATCTATACTCTTTCTCACCGTATGAACCATCTCTACACTAACCGATTGTCTAGCCCCACTTCCTGTATCTAAATAGATCAATTTCATCCCTAATAATTCGCCCGCCATAGCGGTGCAGGCGGCAATGGGTGGTTTGTCATGTGGAATCGGTAGGCTGTGAGAAATGTAAGAAGCAGTGGTGGGTTTTCCGCCATCTATGAGCATATAGCCTGTCGAAATGACTTCTAAATCCATTTGTTTGAGCATGGGAGCTGCTAAGACTTGCTGTCCTATGAGTAAGTCGGGGTTTCGCCCAGAGATGAGTGATAAAAATAGTAGGGCATCGGCTTGTTCATTGACTTGGGAGATGCTACCTGGAAAAAGGACGATAGGAATATTACAAAGACTTTTAATTTGACCAATCAATTCGGCAAGTCTGTCTTTGACGATTAAACTACCTCCGACTAAAAATAAATCGACTTTTGCCATCAAAGCATTTTCAACTAAGCTCGTAACAGTTCGTTTTGATACCTTGTCAGGGTCAATTAAAACAGCAAACTGTTTTTGTCTTTGCTTTTTTGCCTCTAAAAGTTGTGCATAAATAGTATTGGTCATCATTCTTTTGACTGGTCTTATGCAAAGGTAGGATTTAGTAACGAGAAAAAAATAACTTCTGCATTTGATAATGATCTTTTGTTCCAATATTTCGTTAAAAAGCCTCATCGTAGCACAGCTATGATTGCGTTTTTTGCCTCATCTTGAATCAAAATCTCTTTTCTCAAAATGCTGGACTTATTTTTTAATCGTTACTTA
>JAHDBB010000655.1:2170-3338 GCA_020630635.1 Chitinophagales bacterium | reverse complement strand
TTGGCGATCATTAATCCAGAGTTCATTTTGAAGTTGATAATGATGAGGGCAACGATGAATATGTCGAGCATGCTCCAACGATTCATTTGTTCTAAAGTCCATCGAATGGCTTTGTTTTTGAGCCAATGTTTTCCGATCAATTCAAGGAATAAATGTATGTATTTGAAGACGGGAAAAATGATGGTAAAAAATAGGATGATGCTGCCTAAAAAATATTCGCCTCCATCGAAAAAGAGTTTGCAGGATTGCCAGATGCTGATGGTCTGGTGATTGAAGTCGAAGCCGACTAGTTGCATGTTGGTTTCTAAGATGGGAAATAGAAATCCTGCGATGAATAGGACTAAGGAGGTGAGTAGTAGTAGGAGTCCAAAGATGTTTTTGCCTTTCATATTTTGTATAACGAGAAAAACTTTATTTTGGTTCAGGAGTCTTTATAGCTTATAGTGATATTACATCATAAATTTCAGTTTAAAAAAGTTTTTCCTTTGTGTTTTGTACCTTCTTTGTCTTGATACAAAGAAGCAAAAATCAAGGCTAACGTTAAGTCTTAACGTTTTTTACTGCACTAAAAAACCTAAAGTAACCAAACTCGCCTATCGGCTCAAACAAGGTTACTTCTTCACGGCTTTTTAGCTGGAAAAAACTAACTTAACTAAGGCCGATTTTTTTATCTATTGTTCAAATATAAATTTTGAATTTATATTAATATGGGTTGTTTTTATTTCAATCTTAAAGTGATTTATTTTTGTTGGAAGGGTTGTGAATAAATGACTTTTTGATTGGGCATTCGGGGTTCTATTTTGAAGCGATACCAAGCGTTGAGTTGTTGTTCTGGATTGTACCATTTTGCCATGTACTCGGCATAGTCTTTTCTTTCCTTGATTAATCTTACCTCTATATCATAGCCTTCATCGTCAATGGGTTGTAAGGCAACTTTAAAGGGCTGCCAATCGCCTTGATTTTGTCGTTTTTCGATAGTGATGATGGGTTTATGCATCTTGAAATGATAGGGGAATACGTCTCTCCATTCGATATACCAATAGCCTTCTGATTTAAGGTCTTTGGATTTGGCTTTTACAAATTGTGGCGTACTAATCGTATTGCGAGTTTCTAAAGCGTCTTTTTCTTTTGCCCAATAATGTTTGGTTAAGAGCGACTTTTGCCATTG
>JAHDBB010000655.1:0-2070 GCA_020630635.1 Chitinophagales bacterium | reverse complement strand
ATTTTTTCAGTCATTCTTTCTCCTGCCGTCGTTGTAACTTCCCAAGGCAATGGGACCAGTAAAAAGTCGTCAATTTGGATGAGTTGAAACATTACATTTGTAGGATAAGCGTTGGGAGTTCGTTTTTCCAAAATACGTGGGATGGCTAAACGTTTGTTGCCTTGACAGTGGGTAGTATCTCTTCGTTTTTTTCGGGTGAGAAATGAATTGGGTCCTAAAATATAAGTGAGAGGCGATCTATTTTCATAAGCTCCTCCCATTGCAGCTACTCCCACATTTGCCTTCTCACAAATACAGACTTCTTCAATTTGAGGATTTTCAGCAATATTGATTTCTTTGGCAGCGACTTTGATTTTGATGGAGGATTTCAACTTGTTTTGATCTCCCAAATCTTGAAAAAGTTTCCAAGCTTCTTGTCCTATACCTATGCCTATTTTTTTAGCGGCAGGAAAATCGACGGGTACTCGTTTGGTTTCTTTTCCATTCTTTTTATATATCGGTAAATTGGGAGCGATGTCTCCTTCTGTTCCATTGCAAAAAGCATGAACGGCTTCCCATGAAATCTCATAATGTTCTTCAATATTCCATTCTAAATGTCTTTGGGCAAAGCCAAAAATATCGGCATTGAATATATCAACCTTATCTCCTATTCCTGTTCCATGTATGGAGAAGGTCGTAAATGCTCCTAATGGTTCGTATTCTTTTCCATCTAAAACGTCTACTCGTATCATATACATCATTGGGTTGATCGCAGCTAATATGAGTTCGGGATTATCTAAAGGTAGATGTTTTTTTTCTTTGTTTAAAATATAGGAATCAATGGCTCTATTTCGGCTAAAACCAAAAATCTCGGTGGAGCCTGTAGCAATTTTGGCAGGGCGCATATTTTGATAGGCTGCCAAGATACTTTCGCTAATTTGATCGGCAAGGAATTGGTAAAGGGTTGGGTCAAAACCTGGTTTGGCTCCTGCATAGGTGTTGAAAAAGTCGTTGCTACAATAGTGACTTGGTCCCGAATGGGTATGGGTACAGGTAAGGACGATATTGGAGAGTGGGATGTCGGTTTGTTGAGCGATGGTTTCGGCTATTTGGTGGTGTAAAAGCAATGAACCAAACATTAAATCTAATTGGACAATGGCGACATTCGTTCCTGTCTCATCTCGTATGCAGATGGTTCTGGCCTTGAGTCGGGTTCTAAAGCCTTTCATTTTTTTGGTTCCTGTCAATGATCTTGCGCCTGAAGATAGGTTGGGGATGGGTGTGATGTCGGTGGTAGCGGCTCCTGCCATTAGTTTGCCTGTAAGGGGTGGTAAGGCTTCAAGATTTTGGATGGAAATTTCTGTTTTTTCTTGGGCAAACAAGAAATTGGAGAGCAGAATTAGTAAAGTGTATATAATTAGTTTGGGCATTTTTGTTGTTTTTTACTTTACAAAGTTGCATAAAAGATGCCAAAATGTGTTAACTCAATGGTTTTTTGAGTGATTTTGTAATTAGATGGCTTTAAATATGGGATTTTAGTTATAAGTAGTAATGTACGACAAAAGAGGGGATTTGGTCTTGTTTTTACCTTTTTTTGGTAATGAGTCGCTATTTTTGTGTTGTGAAGATGAAGGTAAGGACTTCTTTGGTTCGAGTGAATTTGTTTTATATTTTTTGGAGCGAAAGGTTGGTCTTTCATCGTTACAGAAAGTCCCGCTATTCGTTCTTATCCTCCATCGTAGAGCAAATTCACGAATTTGCTCTACGATGGAGGATACCACTGCTATCGGGGCTATTTTTGATAGGTCTTTCCCTTTTTCTATCGTTTTGATAGTGTGTGGAAATTTGCCAACTTTCGGTTCTATTTTTACAGGAAAGTTGTCGAATTGCGGTTCATGTTGTGTCTACCCTCTTGGATTTTTAACTGGTGCTAAGAAGTACCTTTCCTTAACCAACTAGACCCGATAGGAGCGGTATAAATGCAATGCGTTGGCTGCCTAAAGTTGGGCGCATTTATAGGAGTGGATAGCGGGGAGACCTGTGACGATGAAAGAGTAATAACCGTTCTCTCCTAAAAAAAGGAATAGGATT
>JAHDBB010000041.1:2317-20729 GCA_020630635.1 Chitinophagales bacterium | reverse complement strand
AAAGAACCAAAGCGTCCCATCGTCACAAAACCAAGTAAAGAACCACAAAATCACCAGTCACCAGTCACCAACTAACAAGCCTCCATCAACATTTCTTTGACACATTCGACCCAAAGCGGTTGAGCATTTAAGCTTTCGACCAGTTGTATTTTTTCGCCTCCATGTTCTTCATACTCTTCTTGATATTCTTCGGCAACTTCAAAAACAGTCTCCAAACAATCGGCCACAAATGCAGGGCAGAAGCACAACACCTTTTTGATGCCTTTCTTGCCTAAATCTTCCAATACATCACTCGTATAAGGTTCCTGCCAAGGATCTTTTCCCAGTCGAGATTGAAAACAAATCGTATATTTTTCTCTAGGAATCCCCAAATAATCAGCGATGGCAAAAGCAGTTGCATGGGATTGAGAACTATAACAAAACTTATTCTTTTCGTGAATGCTCTCACAACAATCGGGTTTGCTCAAACAATAATTGCATCCATTGTCTTTGCTGGCTTTTCTCAATTGTCGTTTGGGTAATCCATGAAAACTAAAAAGAAAGTGTTCATAATTTTCTAATCCATACGCCTTACCTGCTTCGGCATACGTTTTGATCATTTTGGGATGATCGTAATAGCTATTGATAAAGGTCATATTAGGAATTTCCCACCATTTGCTGACCAATTCCATCACTCTTTGATGTACAGAACCCGTAGTCGCAGAAGCATAATGCGGAAACAAAGGAAAGACGATGATCTTATCAAATTGCTTGGCTTTCATCTTTTCTAAAACCGATGGAATACTGGGGTTTTGATAACGCATGGCTAAAAAAACCTCAAATTCATTTCCCCCTTGTGAGGCAGAATTGGGCGTAGCATCTAATGCTTCTTGTACCTTTTGGGTCAGTTCTAAGCTGTAATGTAAAAGGGGTGAACCTGTTGTATCTGACCATATTTCCTTATAGGTTTTAGCAGAGCTTCCAGCCCTAAAAGGAGAAATAATCCCTCGTACCAATAATTGACGGGGTACCCAAGGAAAATCAATGACTCGTCCATCCGTCAAAAACTCATTTAAATATCTTCTTACATCTCCTGTCTTGGGTGAATCAGGTGTACCCAAATTGACCATTAAGATGCCTACTTTTTGATTTTTCAAGCTATTTATTTTTAATTTACAACGCTATACTAATGCTTTTCTGTCGAAATTGTTTATTAAAATCACAAAAATAGGGCAAAAATTGTAAAGTAAAGGTCTTGGGTAAAACAGAATTTTCTTTGTATGGATGAGAGAAAGGTTTGGTAAGTGAAAGAGCAGAAATAAACTATTCCAAAATGGGACTAAGAGATTTTTAGATTTTCAAGGCGAAAAACGGAGTCATAGCAGGGCTACGACGAGTATTTTCAACGCAAAAAATCGGAAAATGTCGATGTCACATGGGATAAGTTATTTTTGTTGTTTCACTAAGTGGAAATTTTAAGTACCTATGCGTAAATAATCGTCATTTTTGAGGCAGACTATTTTTTAATCAGACAAGGCATTTGTTAGGAGATAGGAAGAAATAATGCTCATCTCCCTCGCCCTTGATAAAGTTTTTGGTAGGTCCGTCTGCATAGTCTTTTTCTTTTATAAAAGTCCCATCGGCATCATAAAGTCTCAACCCTCCTCTTTCTCTAATGACGATGTTACCATTGGATAGGGCGGCAATGCCATTCCAAACAACAGGAGCTTCGGGAAGTTCAAAGAAAGGTGACCAGTTGTAACCTTCTGCTTCTAGTTTGTAAACGACTTCATCAAAAAGCATCACATAGAGTGGTTTTTGATTTTTTGGAGCGAAAGGTTGGGAGCTTCGTCGTAGTGGAAAGTCCCGCTATCCGTTCCTATGAATGCAGCCAAGTTTTAGGCAGCCAACGCTTTGCATTCATACCACTGCTATCGGGGCTAGTTGGTTGTGGTCTGGACTTCTTAGTGCTGGTTGCTAGCAGTACAACGTGAACTCGGAGTTATTTTAAATTCAATATCGTACAAGTTTGGGATTTTACAGTGCGTTTTGTGAATCCACCCTCTTTAATTCTCTCGCCAGCGGGAGAGACGATTCGTGCTTTTATCTTTTGATACCATTTCATATCACAATTTATTGATTATCAATTATTTTATTTTCGAGTTGGCTATCCGTCTAAAGTTGCCAATTACCTTACCACAAATATAGAAAAGGGTAAGTCGTTTCAATCGGATTACTAACCAAGTAATGAGCCAGCAATCCGATTGAAGCGATACCTTTTTTCTTTGATTGTAAAATGGGGCAATAATCGCAACAACTTTAGACGGGTCGCCTCCGAGTTCACGTAGTACACGAATGTGGTTCGTGGAAATTTGACAAATTTGGTTTTGTTTGTGCATGAAAGTTGTCAAATTGCGGTTCATTTTTGTAATGATTTTTGGGGTTGAGACCTCAACGAACTAGCCCCGATAGGAGTGGTATTCGTGTGAAAGGCTTTGACCACAAGTCGAAAAGACTTGCGGTAGAAAGGGCGACACGAATGAGAACGGATAGCGGGACTTGCCTTTACGACGAAGATCCGAACCTTTCGCTCCTAAAAAAAAAAAGCCCTTGCAACATCTGTCACAAGGGCTTTGAATCTTATATGATCGAAGTCATTATTTCTTCTTGTCCTTCGCTTTGGCTAATTTCTTAGCTTGTTTTACCCATTCGTCACGCTTGATGCGTCCAGGGAAAAACTCTATCGCATCGTTGACTTTATCAATATCATCAGCATTGAAATTGCCAATCTGCTTGAAGGTGTAAATGCCTAAAGCATGTAACTTCTCTTCGATAAACGGACCAATACCGCTGATCTCTTGTAGGTTGTCTTTGTCTTTGGCTTCCACTTTTCCGATACGATCAAAATCAATGTTTTGCGCTTTGGATTTGATGCGTTCTAAGACTTGTTCTTTGCTCTCTTTGCCTTTCTTCTTTCCGCCTTTAGCCTTCGCAAATGCTTTGGCTTGTTTGACCCATCCATCACGTTTGATGCGTCCAGAGAAGAACTCAATTGCCTCATTGACCAACTCAATATCTTTGGCATTGAAGTTGGCGATTTGGGCAAAAGTGTAAATACCTAAAGCGTTGAGTTTCTCTTCGATAAATGGACCGATTCCGCTGATTTCTTGAAGATCATCTTTGGCTTTCTTCGTTCCTTTGCCAATACGGTTGAAGTCAATGCTTGTAGATTTAGACTTGATTCGTTTGAGGACCTCTTCTTTGGATTCCTTCGCACTCATTTTGGCTAAATCTTTGGCTTGACTTACCCATCCGTCTCTCTCGATGCGTCCAGGGAAGTATTCAATCACTGTATTAATCCATTCAATATCTTGTGCATTGAAGTTGGCAATTTGGGTGAATGAATAGATGCCTAAAGCATTGAGTTTTTCCTCCAGATACTCGCCAATTCCTACAATTTCTTGTAAATCGTCTGCATCTTTTTCTTCCACTTTTCCGATACGATCAAAGGCTAACGCTTTTGATTGAGATTGGATTCTTTCTAGAACAACCTCTTTGCTTTCGTTCTTCTTATTCATCTTCACTAAGTCCTTCGCTTGGCTAATCCACTCATCACGTTGGATGCGTCCAGGGAAGAACTCAATGACATTATTGACTAGTTCAATATCTTTTATATTGAAGTTGGCAATTTGTTTGAAAGAATAGATTTTGGAAGCATAAAGTTTTTCTTCGATATAGGCTCCAATACCGTTGATTTCTTGAAGATTGTCTTTATCCTTTGCACTTACTTTACCGATTCGATCAAAATCAATTTGTTTAGCATTGGATTTGATACGATTCAATAAGTCTTCTTTGGTCTCACCTGCTTTTCTTGTTTCCGCAAAAAGTTTGGCTTGTGCAACCCAGTCATCTCGTTGGATACGTCCAGGGAAGAACTCTACTGCTTCATTGACTAAATTGACATCTTTCTGATTGAAGTTGGCGATTTGTTTGAAGGTGTAAATGCCTAAAGCATTGAGTTTTTCTTCAACAAATGGTCCGACTCCAAATATCTCTTGAAGATTGTCTTTTTGTTTAGCCGTTCCTTTGCCAATACGGTTGAAATCTAACGGAATGCTTTTAGACTTCATACGTTTGACTGCTTCTGTATTCTTCTTCTGCTTGACCTTGCTAATCGTTCTAGATGTTTCTTTAGATTTCTTAGCAGGTTGTATGCCTTTCATTAAGCCTTTGGCTTGTTTTACCCATTCGTCTCGTTTGATGCGTCCAGGGAAAAACTCTATCGCATCGTTGACCATCTCAATATCTTTGGCATTGAAATTGGCAATTTGACGGAAGGTGTAGATTCCTAAAGCGTGCATTTTTTCTTCTAAGAAAGGACCAACTCCATTGATGAGTTTTAAGTCATCTTTTTCTGTTGCTTTGGCTTTACCAATGCGTTCAAAGTCAATAGATTTTGCTTTGGCTTTGATTCGTGCTAGTACAGCGTCTTTGTCTTTTGGCTCTTTACTAGAAGCTGCTTCTTTGGTCTTCTTGGCAGGTTGTATGCCTTTCATTAAGCCTTTGGCTTGTTTTACCCATTCGTCTCGTTTGATGCGTCCAGGGAAAAACTCTATCGCATCGTTGACCATCTCAATATCTTTGGCATTGAAATTGGCAATTTGACGGAAGGTGTAGATTCCTAAAGCGTGCATTTTTTCTTCTAAGAAAGGACCAACTCCATTGATGAGTTTTAAGTCATCTTTTTCTGTTGCTTTGGCTTTACCAATACGCTCAAAGTCAATGGCTTTTGCCTTTTCTTTGATTCGTGCTAGTACAGCGTCTTTGTCTTTTGACTCTTTCTTCAAGCCAGCGTTCTTGTCTTTTAAGTCGGCATTTTTGCCTCTTAGTTTTTCCAACTCAGCCAATAAGTTCGCTTTATCATCAGCCAATGTAGAAATTGCTTTCTCGTTGTCTTTGATGGTAATGCTCCACTTTTGGTGATCCGATTCAATGAGCTTAAATTTGGCTAATAAGTCATTGTACTTTTTCTCCCAGTTTTCGATGGACATGTTGTGAGCATTTTCAATTTTGCCTAAGTTGCTGGCTAATTGATTGCGTTCGCTGTCAACTGTAGAGAGTTGTTTTTCGATTTTTTGGAAGTTGCCCAATAAAATCTTATACTTTTTCTCCCATTCGGTCAAACTCTTTTCACCATCTTTGGCTGTTCGCTGTAAGTCGCTTACCAACTCTTTCTTATCGGCATCTGCTTCTTTCAATTGCTTTTCAAGCTCTTCTAATTTGGCTAATAAAGTAGCATGACGTTTATCCGAATCAGTAATTGCTTTCTCTCCTTTTTTGAGGTCAGTACTTAGTTGTTTGTTGTCTCCTTGTACTGCTTTGAGATTCTGTTCTGCTTCTTGGAATTTCAATAATAGGACATTGTATTTTTTGTCCCAATCATTGATTACTTTCTCCAGACCTTTTTCGGCCTTTTGTAAGTCGCCCGCCATTTGCTTTCTGTCTGCTTGTGCATCTTTGAGATTGCGTTCACCAGCTTGCAACTTAGCCATTAAGACCTCATAGCGTTTGTTGGCATTGGCAAGATCTTTTTCTTGACCTTTGAGTGCATTTTGCAACTCTTTGTTCAAGTTTTTATTCTCCCCTTTTGCGTCTTTCAAACCTTTTTCTGCTTCTTGGAATTTCAATAACAAGGTATTGTATTTTTTATCCCAATTGGCAGCTAAGTTTTCTTGACCTTTATTGGCTTTCTCTAAATTCTTAGATAAGTCTTTGTTAGATGCTTGTGCGTCTTTCAAGTTTTTCTCTGCTTCTTGGAATTTCAACAATAGGACATTGTATTTTTTATCCCAATTGGCAGCTAAGTTTTCTTGATCTTTATTGGCTTTCTCTAAATTCTTAGATAAGTCTTTGTTAGATGCTTGTGCGTCTTTCAAGTTTTTCTCTGCTTCTTGGAATTTCAACAATAGGACATTGTATTTTTTATCCCAATCAGCAGCTAAAGTTTCTTGTCCTTTGCTGGCTTTTTCCAGATTCTTTGACAATTCTTGGTTTTCGCCTTGTGCATCTTTTAAGCCTTTTTCTGCATCCTTCAAGCTTTTCTCTGCTTCTTGGAATTTCAACAATAGGATGTTGTATTTTTTATCCCAATCAGCAGCTAAAGTTTCTTGTCCTTTGCTGGCTTTTTCCAGATTCTTTGACAATTCTTGGTTTTCGCCTTGTGCGTCTTTCAAGCCTTTTTCTGTTTCTTGGAATTTCAACAATAAGATGTTGTATTTTTTATCCCAATCAGCAGCTAAAGTTTCTTGACCTTTGGTTGCATCTTCTAAACTCTTGGCTAACTCTTTGCTATTGGCATCAGCGTTTTTGAAGTTATTGTTCAAATCTTGGTACTTTAATAACAAGATGTTGTACTTTTTCTCCCATTCTGCTGCTACTTGACTATCGGCTTCTTGTGCGTTTTTGAGTTTTGATTGTAAACTCTTCACATTTTCGTTTGCTGCTTTTAAGTCATCGCTGTCTTCTTTCAATCTCTTCAAAGCAAGTTTGTACTGATGCTGTAAGGTATCTTCTGCTTCTAAAGCTTTTTTCAATTGCGTTCGTAACGCTTTGACATTTTCTTTAGCCGCTTTTAAATCATTGTTATCTTCTTGTAATGTCTTCAAAGCAAGTTTGTATTGCTTCTGTAAAACATTCTCGCTATCGTTAACTTTTTGAAGCGATTTTGAAAGTTCCTTATTGTTATCTTTCGCTGCTTTGAGATCATTACTTTCTTCCTGTAATTTTTTCAATGCAATCTGATACTGTTTCTGTAGGATCTTTTCAGCTTCAACAGCTTTATTGAGACTCTTAACTAGTTCTCGATTATTGTCTTGTGCTGCTTTAACCCCTTTACCTTCGTCTTGTAGTTTGCCTAATAAGATGTTGTATCTTCTTTCCCAATCAGCCGAAACTTGTTTTTCAGTTTCAATGGCTTTTTTCAATTGAAGAGCTAAGTCATCTTTTTCTACTTGAGCATTCTTTAAGTCTTTGGCGACTTCTTGATATTTTAAGAAAAGAATGTTGTACTTTTTCTGCCATTCCGTCGCAGCTCCTTTACCTTCTTTATTGGCAGCATCTAACTGACTCAATAAATCATCTTGTTTCGAGGCAGCTTGTGCTGCTTTCTGTTCTGCTTCTTTAAATTGTAACAATAAGATGTTGTAACGTTTGTCCCAATCAGCCGAAACTTGCTTTTCTGTTTCAGTTGCTTTATCTAATTGAGTCGTCAAATCATCTTTTTCAGCATTCAAAGTTTTAACTGCTTTTTCGGCTTCTTGAAGTTTTAACAATAAAGCATTGTATCTCTTTTCAGCATCTTCCGCAATTCCTTTTTGTCCAACTTGTGCTTTGTCTAACTGTTCTACTAGTTCTTGTTGTTTGGCTTCGGCTGCTTTTAAAGCGGCTTCATTTTCCTTCAACTTCGCTAACAAATCATTGTACTTTTTCTCCCATTCAGCATTCGCATCTTTTTGACCGCTTTCTGCTTTTGCTAACTGTCCTGCTAATTCTTGTTGTTTAGCTTCGGCTGCTTTTAAAGCGGCTTCGTTTTCCTTCAACTTCGCTAACAAGTCGTTGTATTTCTTCTCCCATTCAGCAGCCGCTTTTTGACCACTTTCTACTGCGGCTTTTTGACCGCTTTCTGCCTTCGCTAATTGATCTGATAGTTCTTGTTGTTTGGCTTCGGCTGCTTTTAAGGCGGCTTCGTTTTCCTTCAACTTCGCTAACAAGTCGTTGTATTTCTTCTCCCATTCAGCAGTTGCATCTTTTTGTCCGCTTGCTGCTTTTTGGAGATTCAAAGTCAATTGCTGTTTTTCTGTCTCGAAAGTTTGTATAATCTTTTCTGTCTCTTTTAATTTGATCACTAAAAGTTTATACTTTTCATCCCATTCGGCAGCAATACCTTTTTGCCCTGCTTCAGCTTCTTTTAACTTCGCTAACAGTTGTTCTTTTTCTGCTTTTGCAGCGTCAATAGCTTCTTGGTTGGCTTTAAGTTTTGCCAACAATTCATTGTACTTCTTCTCCCATTCTGCAATGGCTTGTGCTTTAGCATTAACAGCATTTTCAATATCTTGCTTTAATTGTTTTTTCTCTGCTTCAGCTTTTACCAATTGTTGTGCATAACCATTAGACTTGACAACCTGTTCCTTGTACTTTTGTTCCCACTCTGCTACAGCATTGTTGTTGTCACCAGTTAACTTTTGAAGATTGATTGTTAAATTTTGACGCTCTGTCTCAAGGTTCTTCAAGTTTTTCTCTGCTTCTTGGAATTTCAAGAATAAGATATTGTACTTTTTATCCCATTCAGCATTGGCCGTTTGTCCACCTTCTTGCAGTTTTTTCAACTCTCCATCACTTGTTTTCAACTGACCTAGTAGAGTCTCATGCTTATCTTCCCAAGTAGCAGGGAAACTGGTAAGGTGTCCATCTTGTAATAGTCTTAATGACAATACATTGTGACGATAGGTCCATAAGTTGGTATCGGCTTCCTGTAATGCTTTGACTGTTTGATTGTATTTTTCAACAACTTCATTGCGTGCTTTAACCGACTTATCTATTGCTTCTTTATCAATTTGACCATTCTCAAACTTAACTTCATTTTCTTGATGCGTTGCTTTTGCTGCTTTTAAGTCTTCACTTGCTTTTTTGTAATTGTCTAAAGCAGTTTCATAAGCCTTTTTCACCTTAGCAGCATTTTCATCAGAAATGGCTTTTTTATTCAACTGTGTCTCTAACTCTTGTTTGTTGGTAATAACTTTTTTAACATTCGCCACAGAGTTATTATAGTTCGTAGATACTTGACTGTGTTCTTGTTTCAAGGCTTCTACGTTCTCTTTCTTCGCATTTCCTTTAGCAACTTTATAGTTCATTTCTTTCACTGTTGCATTGGATAAGCTTAACTTCGTTGCAGCTTCGTTGTGTTTGATAACCACCATGCGATTTTGAACACTCCATTTACCAATAGCATCTACTTTGGCAACTAAGTCTTTGTATTTAGCTTCATTAGCAGCAGAAGCTGAATCTTTTTGATTGGATTGTGCTTCTTGCAATTGCTTCTCAATCGTTCTAATCTTAACAATTAAGACTTTATACTGCTTTTCACTCTCTCTGAGTTTTGCTAATAATGCGGCATGTTTTTCTTCCCAACTAGCTGGAGCTTCAAGGAGATTGGCATCTTGAAGTAAGCGTACTGTTAATTCATTGTGTCGATATGTCCACAAATTAGTATCTGCAACTTGTAAGTCTTTGACAGATTGGTTGTATTTTCCAACAACTTCATTATGTGCCTTTACTGACTTATCTAATGCTACTTTGTCAATTTGTTTGTTTTCAAACTTACTTTCATTCTCTTGATGCTTGGCTTTAGAAGCCTTTAACTCTTCACTTGCTTTTTTATAGTTGGCTACTGCTGTTTCATACGCTTTGTTGACCTTAGCCGCATTTTCATCAGAAATCGTTCCTTTATTCAACTGTGTTTCTAACTCTTGCTTATTGGCCACCAATTTTTTAACATTGGTAACAGAGCTATTGTATGCTGTAGCTATTTGGCTATTTTGTTTTTTGATTGTTTCAGCCTCTTCTTTCTTAACAGTCCCTTTTGCAAGGTGATAATTTACTTCTTTAACTGTTGCATTAGACAAGCTCAACTTATTGGCAGCGTCATTGTGTTGTACGACAACTGTTTTGTTTTGAGCATTCCACTTTCCAGCCGCTTCGACTTTACTTAATAAATCTCTGTATTTTGCATCATCTGTAGAAGTCGAATCTTTTTGGTTGGCTTGTGCGTCTTGTAATTGCTTCTCAATCGTTCTAATCTTAACAATTAAGATTTTATATTGCTTTTCACTTTCTCTAAGTTTTGCTAATAATGCGGCATGTTTTTCTTCCCAACTAGCTGGTGCATCAATAAGGTTAGCATCTTGTAACAATCGTACCGTTAATTCATTGTGTCGATACTTCCAAAGTGCAACATCTGCCTCTTTGAAGGCTTTGACAGAATCATTATAGGCAGCAACTTTTGCTTTGTAAGCTTCTGCTGATTTATCTAAATCTTTTTGATCCGCTTCTTCTGCTTGAACTTTAGCTTCTAACTCTAAATGTGCTTTTTGTGCGGCATTTAAAGCATCTTCTGCTTTCTTATGATTCGCTAAAGCTATTTCATATTGCTTCGTCAATGTCGCAGACTTGTCAGCCGAAATCTTTGCTCTTTCTAATTGTTCCTCTAATTGAGTTTTATTAGTAATCGCTTCTTTAATTTCACTAACTGTCTGGTTGTACTGCTTAAGAAGGTCACCTTGTTGTTTGTTGACGCTATCTACATTATCTTGTTGAGCATCTCCTTTTTCAAGTGAGTACTGAACTTCTTTCACATTTGCATTGGCAAGGCTTAAGTTATGTGCAGCATTGGTATGATTGCGAGCAGAAAGGTTGTGTTTAACGGTCCAATTTCCAGCCGTCTCTACTTTACCAACAAGATCTCTGTATCTCTCGTCTAACTCTGCAATGGCTTTTCTCTTTGCCTCAATCTCTTGATCTAATTTGGCTGCTAATTGCTTTCTGTCTGCTTCTGCTATTCTTAAATGACCTTGAGAAGTATCATAGGCTTCTTTCCAAGACTTTTCTTTAATTGCAAATTGAGCGTTAAGATTTTTAAGGTCTTTATCTACTTTTGCTTTTGCAGCTTCTAGTTCAGCTAATTGTGCTTTGAGTCTTTCAACTTCAGGTCTCAAATCTGGAATTTCTTTGAACTTCGCTTTTTCAGCTTCAAAGTTCGCCATTAGACCATTGTACTGTGTATTGAGGTCTCCAAACTTCAACTCCCAATCTCCTGATTTTTTCTCTAAAGCATTGTATTTACTGTCACAAAGAGCATGTTCTCCTACAAGGATACTGTGTTTATCTTTTAAGTCATTGTAACGTGCTTCAAGGTCATTGTATCTGGCTTGAAGATCGTTGTAGATTTTTTCTAGTTTTACATATTTTGCTTCAAGGTCATTGTATCTTTCTAATAAGGCTTTATAATCTGCATCTAACTTAGTATAGTTGACATTCAATTCATTGTAACGTGCTTCAAGGTCTTTGAATTTCGCTTCTAAGTCGTTGTAATCTTTTTCTAAAGTTTGATACTTAGTAGATAATTCGTTGTAACGTGCCTCTAAATCTGCGTATTTTTTGGCATAATTATCTAAATCAATTTTCATTTTTTTGTTGGCAGCTTCTAAGTCCTTGATGATTTTTTCCATCTTTTCAAACTTAGCTGCTAACTCGTTGTATCGTTTTTCAGCCGCCTCTAATTTCGCAATCTTATCTTTTCTTTCTGCATCCAAATCATTAGAAAGCTGTGTATTACGTGCTTCTAAGTCTTTGTTTCTTGCCAATTCTGCCTCATATTTTGCTTTCCAATCATTGAGTTCTGTTTCAGATTTTGCTCTAAATCCAGCATACTCATCCGACACTTTGTTTTTAGCAATTCTTAGATTGCCATGTTCTGCGTCCAGATTGTTGTACTTTGTTTTCCAATCATTCAGATTAAGATTGAGGGAATTATGGCTTTTTTCAAGGTCTCCGTATTGTCCTTGAAGGCTTTTATATCTGCCAAGCTCACCTTTATATTTCCCATCAAGTTTGGCATAATCGGCATCTTTCGCTGCAACCATAGTCTTATACTTGCTTCCAGCAAACCAGTTTTTTAATAGCCAGCCTATAATACCTGCTAGAAGAACTAGCAGCCAGGGCCAAATAGCACAAAAATTCATATACGTTTATTTTATATTATTTAGTTGATTTATTTTTAAATTTAGCGATAGATGGTTGGTGATTTATAGTGTTTTACCCATTTTTATTAGGAGCGAAAGTTTTTTCTTTCATCGTTACAGAAAGTCCCGCTATCCATTTTTATCCTCCTTGTAGAGCAAATTCGTGAATTTGCTCTACAAGGAGGATACCACTACTATCGGGGCTATTTCCCTTAGTCTCTATCTCTATGTAAGGTTAAAACTCCTTTTACTTATCACCAATCAATATATTACTTCAATGTTACCTCTACCCTTCTGTTCTTCGCTCGTCCATTTTCGGTATCATTGGTCGCAATTGGTTTATCTGGACCTTTAGAAGCGGTATTGATTTGTTTTTGACTCGCTCCATTTCTCAAAAGATAGTCTTTCACAAATTTTGCTCTTCGGTCTCCTAAGTTCACATTAGCTTGACGATTTCCTTTACTATCTGTATGTCCAATAGAGCTAATTTTAGCGTTGGGTTTTCTATCTAAATAGTAAAGCAAGTCTGCAAAGTCTTTACGTTGTTGATCGCTCAATCTTAAAGTATTTTTACCTGTCTCAAAATAAAGCATAATGGGTTTTCCTTTTAATCGACCTTCAATAGCAGCTAAACGACCATCTGCTTTTTCTGGTGTATTAAAGAAAGTATAGTTGACCCCTCCAATCAGTTCTTTATTAGGAAACTCTAAACCTCTTTGCATTATAGCATCTGTGTCAATCTGACTAGCAGAAACGCCCATTCCTGTCAAGATTTTTTTCACGTTTCCTGCTCGTGCCAATCCTAAATTGGGTAAAAGACTGGTATTTTTTTCTTTATCTCCATAAAAACCTGTCAACTTAATAGAACGCTTAGGGTTTTTCTTGAGATAATCAGCCGTCTTTTGGAAAACTCCTTTTAATGGAGCCGATAATGGCTTTTTGTATTCATAATCAGATTCTTTAAATACGATGTTATCTTTTGCACCTGTATTAAAAGCAGCCGCATCTTTGATATTGATCTCTTTAACAATTTTTGGTGGAGCTGCTTTGGCTGCAAAGCCATAGCTCATCGCACCATATACTTCTTTGTTTTTGACTGGTAAATCATTGACTATTCTAGAGTCTGTCAATATTCGAGCGGCTGGAACGCCCAAACCAATCAAATGCTTTTTCAAGGCATCAGCCCGTGCTAAACCCAAATTGGCAAAGGAGGTATTATTTTTTTCGTCCTTTTTATATTCACCTGTCAAAGTGATGTTTTTGTTGGGATTGTCTTTAAGGTAGGTTGCCACTTTTCCATATTCTGTTTTTACAGAGCTAGACATAAGTGGGTTGTTGCTGTTTAATCCAAAGCGCAAGTTGTCTCCTGCATAGTAAGCAACCCGTTTACCGCCATCTTTGACAAGCAAGGCGGGAGCTTTGAAAGCAGCAGCCCCTGCCCCAGCAGCAGCCGTAGCTCCAGCACCTGCAGCCGTAGTAGCAGCAGCAGGAACCAAACAACCACAGGTCATCCTAAAGATGAAAAACCCTGCAAGAGCTATAAGTATGCTTATTAGTATTGTGAGAAATAAACTTCTGTCCATTTTATAATTTATATTATTTAGTGATAATTAAAGTTTAATGTCATTTAAATATGTGTATAACCAAAAACACATAATAAAATAAAAAATATATTATATCCGTTTTTTATCGTCATTAATACATTAAATCTCAAAAACATACATCAAGCCAACTTACTTTACTATTAAAAATCAAACAGCTTAACAACGAAAGACAAATAAAACAAAAACACTATATATTTCTATCGTTTTTTATCGGCCTTAATGTATTTGCATTTTTAGAATGTATTGTAAGTTTGCATTGGATTTATAATTTTAATTGACAGCGTGATTTTCTAAAATATTAAAAGCTATTTGGAATGGAAAAGGAAGAAATGAAAGTTTGTGCAAAATAACCAAAAAAGCTATAATATTTTTACTCATGGAAAGAAAATCTATTTATCAATATATTATTTTTGAATATGATATAACAAATAATAGAGGTAAGGAACACAAACAAATGGATGATTTATTGGATTGTGTATCTTTGTGACTATGAATAGGGAAAAGGTCAGTATTTTTTCTGTTTTTTTTTTGCAAGTTATGATATTTTGTTTTCAATTATTAATTCTGGTACTAAAAAGTACCTGCCTCAACGATCTAGACCCGATAGTAGTGGTATTCGTGTAGCAGCGTTGGCTTAGAAAAACAAGGCAACACGAATAAGAACGGATAGCGGGGAGACCTGTGACGATGAAAGAGTAATAACCGCTCTCTCCTACTATAGAAAACAATAAATAAAAGGAAATATCATTACATTTTCCCATTATTTATCTATCAAAAATATTGAGTGTTAAAAGAAAATAATTAAACAAAAAACCATATATTTACATCTCATTATCAAACATTTAAGATTTGAAAAACAAAAATAAACAAAAAATTGTCAATATCAACAAAGCAGACGAAAAAAATTTGCAATCCTTAGAAGGCATCGGTCCTGTACTCTCTAAACGCATTGTGAATTATCGAAAAAAGGAAGGTGCGTTTATATCTATCTTTGACCTATTAAAAGTGCCTGGTATTTCATCTAAATGGTTGGCTACCCATAAGGAGTTTTTAGTGTTGTTGGATTCTCCAAAGAATAAAGAAAAACCCACTTCTCCTCTCAAAAAATTGGGTCGAAAACTCAAAGACTTAGCCTTAGAAGTAACAGAGGAATTAAGAGATTTGTTCGATGAAAATATGGTCGATGTGTTGCCTTCTGAAAAGAGAAAAAATAAACGTTTACAGCCTAGAGAAATCACACTAGCAGCACAGTCATTGGGGGTTGAAGTAGCATGCTTAAAAGCCGTTATTGAAGTGGAATCAAGCGGGAGTGGTTTCTTGCCCAGTGGTCGCCCAAAGATTCTTTTTGAAGGACATGTATTTTGGAATCATCTGTTGGCAAAAGGTATGAAACCTAAAAAATGGCGGCGAGGAAATGAGGATATTTTGTATCCTAATTGGACGAGAAAACATTACAAAGGAGGCGAAAGGGAACATAAAAGGCTGGAAAAAGCGAAGAAAATACACGAAGAAGCGGCTCTTTCTGCTTGTTCTTGGGGACTGTTTCAAGTCATGGGTTTTAATTTTAGAATGACTGAATACAAGACGATACAGACCTTTGTTGAAGCTCAATATATCTCCGAATTTGAACATTTGAAGGCATTTATGGCATATATTAAAGGTCGAAAATTGGAAGGACATTTGAAACGGAAGGACTGGGCAAAATTTGCGGCTGGTTATAATGGACGAGATTATCGAAAAAATAAGTATGATGATCGCTTAGAGGCTGCTTATAGACGGTTTTCTCGTTTTTCTTGATCTTAGTTAATTGTGTTTTTGTCAACAAATCCTTATCTTTATCGACTAGGTTTTTCTTAAAAAATTGAATTTATGGATGCTTATGCTACTGCGTTATTGTACGCCATTCCTTTTTTTATGGGTTTAGTCTTCATCGAATGGCTATACGGCTACTTTGTCAAGAACCAAACCCAACGTCCTTTGGATACTATATCGAGTTTAAGTTCGGGTTTAACCAACTCCATTAAGGATTCATTAGGACTCATTATTGTATTGGTCTCATACCCATTTTTATTACAATACTTACAAGTTTTTGATATAGGATCGTCTATTTGGGTCTATATCATCGGCTTTATAGCCATAGATTTTGCCAGTTATTGGAATCATCGCCTCGCCCATTCCATCAACTATTTTTGGAATCGCCATGTCGTACATCATAGTAGTGAAGAATTTAACCTGCCTTGTGCCTTGCGTCAATCCATTTCAGAAATCTTTGGCTTTTACTCCATCTTTCTGATTCCTGCCGCCCTTTTGGGGGTTCCTCACCAAGTCATTGCCATCATCGCACCGATCCATCTTTTTATGCAATTTTGGTATCACACCAAACACATTCCCAAATTAGGATTTTTGGAATACATCATTGTAACGCCTTCTCAACATCGAGTTCATCATGCCATTAATGATATTTATTTGGATAAAAATTTAGGAGCCATCTTTAGTGTTTGGGACCGCATGTTTGGAACGTTTCAAGAAGAATTAGAGGACGTGCCACCTGTGTACGGAGTGCTTTCTCCTCCTAAAACTTGGAATCCTATCAAGATTAATTTTCAACATTTATGGCGACTCATCAAGGATGCTTGGCGAACCAAAAGCCTTTCGGCTAAGTTTTTAATTTGGTTTAAACCCACAGGATGGCGACCGGCAGATGTAGCAGAAAAATATCCTTATAGCAAGATTGAGGATGTCTATGCGTATGACAAATATGAAAAGTATGATACACCTGCTTCTAATGCATTTATAGCTTATTGTTACTATCAATTGACGGTCTCTACGCTCTTATTGATGTACTCATTTTTCAATTATGAAAATATGGGAACGAATCAATTGCTTTTGGCAGGTCTCATTATTTTTGCAGGTATTTATGGTTATACGACTTTGATGGATGGTGATAAATCGTCGATTGGTATTGAGACTTTTAGAGGTCTGGCGGGTTTGGCGATTATCGTATTGACAGGTAGTTGGTTTGGCATTCATAACTTTTTGGGTATTGGCAATTACTTGGTTGCGTTTTATTTTTTAAGTTCTATTTTGGGAGCGTTTTATTTTATGTTTGTGGAGAAACGAGATTTTTCTAAGGGAGCGCAACAGAGAGCATAAATTTTAATGATGAATGATAAATGGTAAATTATGAATGCTGTTCAGCTTCAGGTTGTTCTTTTATAAAGGAGCGAAAGGCTTTTGCTTCGTTGTAACAGAAAGTCCCGCTATCCGTTCTTATTCGTGTTGCCAACGTTTTTCTAAGCCAACGCTTCTACACGAATACCACTCCTATCGGGGCTAGTTCGTTGCGGTCTTTACCTAATAGTAACTGACTCCAAAAGGTTTAAACGCAAATCAATACTCACATTCCTATCACCTCTTTATTGCAAGAGTCTTTCACAAATTAACTTTGGTTAAGCCTTCTATAACATATTCCTTTTATCTTTGTATGACTTCACATCATCATGAAGCATGCAAAATTTCAACAATAAAATAGTGGCTATAACAAGATTCATTTAAAAGTTGGATAGGTTCCAACTTAGTGCCTCAAAGCTTACCAAACCGTATAATTTGGAAGGAATTAAGCAAGGTTATTGATATGGGAAAGTACCAAGCATTTATACCAAAACAAAAATAAGAAGAACATGGAGCTAAATAATAAAACAACTCCAAAAGAGTTCGTAAACATTCCGAATGCAAAGGCTCGAAATCCCATCAAACACATCCGACTGATGATGAAGGATGCCCGTGCATTTATCCATCAAAAACACCAAGAACTGGGTCCTATTTGGGAAAATGAAATTTTAGGTCAAAGGATGATTTACATCAATGATCCTGAATTTATCAAACATGTTTTTGCACACAATAGAACGAACTATAAAAGAACCAAAAACATAGAAAGTCTCAAATTGGGTTTGGGAAATGGTTTAGTAACCAGCGATGGTGATTTGTGGCAAAACCAAAGAAAACTGATACAACCCGCCTTTCATGCACAAAATCTAATCAAATTATTTGAGGTCATGTCTTCAGAAGTTACCGAATTTGCAGACGAGCTAGAAGGCAAAAGAGGAAAAGAGATTGACTTTCATAGAGCTTTTATGGAGATAACCGGTAGAGTCGTCTTCAAGGCTATGTTTTCAGATGAGCCTGCCCAATCTATGGCTTCTTTTTATGACATCATGGTAGAAGGACAACGATATTTAACCAAACGAGCAAGGAATCCTCTTGCCAAATATTGGCTGGCAGTAAATGGAGAAACCAAGAGATTTAACCAAGATAAAAAGAATGGAGATGATACACTTTTATCTACGGTAAAAAAACGAAAGGCTTCTCTTGAAAAGAAACCCGACTTGCTACAAATGCTCATAGATGCTACTTATGAAGGTACAAACGACTACATGTCTGAACGACAGCTATTAGATGAATTAATAACGATCTTTGCTGCTGGACATGAAACGTCTTCTAATGCTTTAACATGGACGATGTATTTGCTGGATCAACATCCTGAAATTGTAGTCAAAATAAAAGAAGAAATCAATGAAGTCACGCCTAATAAATTACCAGGCTACGAGGAATTAAAAAACATGCCTTATCTTCAACAAGTAATTGATGAAAGTATGCGAGTCTATCCTCCTGTATGGATTGTTGGACGACAAGCAATTGCTGCGGATGAATTTGCAGGCGTTCATATAAATGCAGATGATATAGTCTTGGTATGTATATACAGTTTGCATCACGATGCTTCTATTTATCAAAATCCAGAAATTTTCAATCCCGATCGTTTTGCGGATGGAATGAATAAAAAATGGACAAAGGATTTTGCTTTTTTCCCTTTTGGCGGAGGTCCACGAAAATGTATCGGCTTTATGTTTGCGACGATGGAAATACGATTGATTTTAGTTGCTTTGCTCCAAAGATTTGATTTTAAGATCATTCCGAATCAAACGGTAGAAATGGAAGCCTTGATCACCATGCAACCCAAATATGGTCTAAAAGGAA
>JAHDBB010000041.1:0-2217 GCA_020630635.1 Chitinophagales bacterium | reverse complement strand
ACCAATATGCAACACTTTGATATTATCATAATAGGAGCAGGACTTTCGGGAATAGATGCCGCCTGTCATTTTAGTATGCATTGCCCCGATAAAACCTATACCATTTTTGAAGGTAGAGACAATATTGGAGGCACATGGGATTTGTTCAAATATCCTGGTATTCGTTCTGATTCCGACATGCATACTTTTTCCTACAACTTCAAGCCTTGGACCTACAACAAGACCATCGCAGATGCACAAACGATTTTAGAATATTTACAGGAGACGGTGGAGGAATACAAGATTACGGACAAAATTAATTTCAACCACTACATGACCGAAATTTCTTGGTCGTCCCAAACCAATCAATGGACGGTCAAGGGAACCAATCAAAAAACCAATCAAGAGGTCAAAGCCACCTGTAATTTTTTAATGCTTTGTACAGGCTATTATGATTATGAAAAAGGTTATACACCTGATTTTGAAGGATTGGAAAATTATAAAGGACGCTTTGTTCATCCTCAACAATGGACTGCTGATATTGACTATGAAAATAAGGAAGTCATCGTCATAGGAAGTGGGGCAACTGCTGTTACTTTGATTCCTTCCATGGCTGAAAAAACCAAGCATATCACAATGCTGCAACGCTCTCCTTCTTATATCCTATCTCGTCCGCTTCATGATGGATTTGCCAAAGTCGTTCATAAGATTTTACCCCATAAGTTGGCTCATTTTTTAGCTCGTTGGAAAAATATCTTATTGAGTATGTATTTGTATTGGATCTCTCGAAAAAAACCTCAAGCCGTCAAGCAATTTGTCAAAGGTGAAATCAAAAAGGTATTGGGTCCAGACTACGATGTTGAAACCCATTTTAATCCCAAATACAATCCTTGGGATGAACGCCTCTGTGCGATTCCTGACAACGATTTATTCCATACAATCAAGGATGGAAAATGTACGATTGTAACCGACCATATTGATACATTTACAAACGATGGAATCTTGCTAAAATCTGGCAAAGAGTTAAAGGCAGACTTGATTGTATCGGCAACTGGTTTGGTCATTAAAATAGCGGGTGGTATGAAAATCAAGGTGGATGAACAAGAGCAAGACTTTAGTAAATTGCTCAACTACAAAGGGATTATGATGCAGAACATTCCTAACCTCACAGCGATCATCGGCTATACCAATGCTTCTTGGACGCTCAAAGCTGATTTGGCATGCGCCTATACTTGTCGTTTGTTAAAGTACATGGATGAAAAGGGATACAAGGCTTGTGTTCCCCAATTGGAGGGCGAAAATGTCGAGATGCAACCTGTCATTGATTTTTCCTCTGGTTACATACAACGTGCGCTGGATAAGTTGCCCAAGCAAGGCGATAAATTTCCTTGGAAGCTCCATCAAAATTATGTCAAAGATATGATTACTTTAAAATATCGAAAAATTAATGATGGACACTTGATATTTACGTGATTTTATTTCCTATTTTTTCTTTTTGGAGAGAATGGATTTTGCTTCGTCGTGACGGGTCTCCCCGCTATCCGTTCTTATCACCCTTGTAGAGCAAATTCATGAATTTGCTCTACAAGGGCGATACCACTTCTATCGGGTCTAGTTGGTGGAGGAAAGTAGGTATAGTGCCATTTCTTTGAACAGAATTTTTAAGAATTAGAAGAATACACAGAATTTTGATAGCATACGTAACGATTACAAGTTGTCAAACTTGCCCAAAATACCAAAGGTAACTGCTGTCCAAAGTAGCCCCGATAGTAGTGGTATGAATGTACAAGCGTTGGCTGCCTAAAAAGGGGCTGCATTCATAGGAACGGATAGCGGGACTTTCTATAACGACGAAGCACTAAACCCTTCGCTCCTAATCAAAAAAATAATCATTCTAAACTATAAAACTATGACATTTATCACAACCGAAAAAAAAGGACATGTATTTTTGATTGGCTTGAATCGACCTGTCAAAATGAATGCATTTAATATGCAAATGCTACAGGAATTTGCCCAAGCCTATACCCAATTGGAAGAAGAGGACGACTTGTGGTGTGGCTTGGTCTTTGCACATGGCGACCACTTTACGGCTGGATTGGATTTAGGAAATGTAGGACCCGTCGTTAAAGAAAATAAACCCTTATTTCCAGGTAATTTAGTTGACCGTTATAAAACGCATAGTCAAATATGACAATCATAGACCAATGTTTCTTTGCTAAGTTTAGATAACTTAACTGG
>JAHDBB010000654.1 GCA_020630635.1 Chitinophagales bacterium | reverse complement strand
AAATAAAAAAATCTCTTAGTCCCATTTTGGAATAGTTTATTTCTGATCTTTCACTAAAAGCACTAGCACGCAATCATTGAAGTAGAGATTTTAAATTCAGATAAACTTAACAATTAATTAAATATATATTTAGGGATTATCAGTCCTTAATACTGTTATTTTGCATAACGAGCATTTTTTTTCTGAACTAAATTTTTTATCAATGAAGCAATTTTATTACTCTTTACTGCTAGCCATCTTTGGCTGCCTGAGTTTATACGCCCAAAATGGTGGCATATCAGGTGCTGCATTAGACGCAGAAACAGGCGAACCGCTCATCGGAGCTACGGTCACCTTAGAAGGAACCACTCAAGGAACCATTGTTGGTTTAGATGGTTCTTTTTTGATGCAAAATGTTCCTCCGGGCAATCATACCCTTGCCATTGACTATGTGGGTTATGAAAAATACACACAAGGGGTATTGGTCGCTCCTGACCAAACAACGGCTATCGGTCCAATTGATATTGCTACTTCTGCGGTAGGATTGAATGAAATCCAAGTCGTTGCCAATGTCGCTATTGACCGTAAAACTCCTGTGGCAGTTGCAACCATCAAAGGAGATGTCATCGAAAATAAATTGGGCAACCAAGAATTTCCCGAAATTTTAAGAACCACTCCTTCGGTTTATACCACCAAATCTGGAGGAGGCTTTGGAGATGCCCGTATCAACGTCAGAGGCTTTGACCAACGAAATACGGCTGTTCTGATCAATGGTATTCCTGTCAATGATATGGAAAATGGATGGGTGTATTGGTCTAACTGGGCTGGTTTGAGCGATGTTACCAAATCCATGCAAATACAAAGAGGATTGGGTGCATCCAAATTGGCAATTAGTTCTGTTGGTGGTACCATCAACATTATTACTAAAACTACGGATCAAAAAGCAGGTGGTGTTGCTTCTTTTGGTGTAGGAAATGATGGTTACTTAAAATATGGCTTGACGCTTTCAACAGGTCGCATTGGCGATGGTTGGGCATTGACTTTCTCTGGTTCTCGTACCACAGGAGATGGTTATATTGATGCTACTTGGATTGATGCCTACTCTTATTTTGGGTCTATCACCAAAGAAATTGGCAAAAAACACCAACTTGTTTTAACTGCTATCGGCGCACCTCAACGACATGGACAGCGTTCTTTTAGAGAAGGGCTGACCAAGTATGTTCCTGCCAATAGTACAGTTGACGCTTTACTTACTCAAAGAGAGGAAATGGGTGAAGAATGGACCGCTGCTCAAACCCAACAATTGAATGACGCTTATGTGGCACAAATTCAGGAATCTACCACAGCAGATTATGATGAAAGAAAAGAAGCCAATGGCGAAACTTACAGTGCCAGAGGCAACATTCGTTACAACTCTGACTGGGGCTTCAAAGATGGTGAAAGATTCAACATTCGTGAAAACTTCTATCACAAACCTCAATTTGCCTTAAATCATTACTGGAATATTTCTGAAAAAGCATTCTTGGGTACTTCTGTTTACTACTCTTTGGGTAGAGGTGGAGGAACAGGTGATAGAGGAAGTATCTCTGCTTTTGGCGGTGGTACAGCAGGTGGAACTTGGGCTTTCAGAGATGACGACAAATTAATCAACTTTGACGACCTCGTCCGTTGGAATACAGGAACCAATGATATTGACGGTTTTCCAGCAGAAGGACATTATCAAACAGATAATGGATATGTAGCCAGTGAAGGACGTAGAGACAATGATACAACCTTATATTACAACAAAGGACTCATCAAAAGAGCTTCTATGAATGAACACAACTGGTTGGGTGTTTTGTCCAAAGCAGATATTGACTTAGGAGAAAACCTCAACTTGGTAGCAGGGATTGATTTACGTCAATACAAAGGTTTACACTATCGTCGAGCAGTTGATTTATTGGGCAACGACTACTGGTTGGATTCTCGCAATGTCAACAACAATGCAATAGATGTAGATACTGATGGCAATGGTATCATTGATAGAAGAGAATCAGGTGCCTTAATTACAGCAGACGATGGTGGTTTCACGATTGCTGACGAAGACAAGAAAATTCACTATGACAATGACGGAATTGTTGGCTGGCAAGGCGTTTTCGGAGAATTAGAATACAGCAAAGCTGCTTTAACTGCTTTTATTTCACTAGCAGGTTCTAATACAAGCTATCAAAGAGTAGATCGTTTCAACTACGAAACAGGAAGCGAAAATGAAACAAGTGATGTTTATAATTACTTAGGATACAATGCCAAAGTTGGAGCCAATTACAACATCAATCAGTTCCACAATGTATTTGTCAATGCAGGCTATTTCTCTCGTGCGCCTATCTTTGACGATGTATTTCCTTCTTTCAACAATGTAGATGTCAATGTAGATGCAGAAAATGAAAAAATCATAGGTCTCGAAGCGGGATATGGTCTAAGAACTTCTGCCGTTGCTTTAAGTTTAAATCTTTATCGTACCCTTTGGCAAGACAAAGCCTTCTTTGAAAGTGTCCAATATTCTGATGGAACAGATGGTTTTGCCAATGTTCAAGGGTTAGATGCGATTCATCAAGGAATCGAACTAGATTTAAAAGCAAGTCCTGTTACAGGTTTAACCTTACGAGGAATGGCTTCCTTAGGAGACTGGCAATGGCAAAATGATGTGGAAGGCGTTCTTTTTGATGACAACAATGAACCTGTTGATACAATTTTCGTTTACACAGATGGCTTAAAAGTAGGAGATGCGGCTCAAACTACTTTATCTGTTGGAGTAGACTATCGTTTTAAATTTGGTTTAGGTTTAGATGCCGATTACATGTATTTCGACAATCTATATGCCAACTTTGACCCTGTCACCAGACTAAATCCTGATAATGCAGGAAAACAAGCTCTAAAATTACCTTCTTACGGGCTTTTGAATGCTGGACTAAGCTACAAATTTGACTTGAACAAAGCCTACGTCAAATTAAGAATCAATGGCAATAACTTACTAGATGAGCTATATGTTGCAGAAGCAAATGATGGCGAATTTCTTACCGATGCTGGCGGCTTCTTCGGGTTTGGTCGTACTTGGTCTGCCAGCCTCAGAGTTGGATTCTAAAACACATTTTCTGGATTTCAAAAAAACCAAAGCCACCAGTCATCATTGATTGGTGGCTTTTTTATTGTAAAATCTTGATTAGGAGAGAAAGGTTCCTCTTTCATCGCAACAGATCTCCCTGCTATCCGTTCTTATGCATGCAGCCTCACCACAACCCACGCCAACACAAGTGCATTCATACCACTACTATCAGGTCTATTTGGTCAAGGAAAGTACTTCTTCGTAATGGTAAAATGGACATAAAGAACCGAAAACGTCCC
>JAHDBB010000653.1:2190-3379 GCA_020630635.1 Chitinophagales bacterium | reverse complement strand
CTAAGAAGTTCTAACCTTAACCAACTAGCCCCGATAGCAGTGGTATTGCTGCCCGAAGCTATGCCAGATGAAAGGCACTTTCAAAGTGCCTTTCATCTAAATCAAGCCGCAGCAATAAGAACGGATAGCGGGACATTCCAACGCAACGAAGTAAAGCCCATTCGCTCCAAAAAAAGAAAAAAACGTATATGTAAAACACCATCACAATTGAGGTTGAAAACATCCGTAAAGAAAAATCACGATTTTTTTCTGCAAATACCCCAAAGTCCACCAAATCCCGCTTTTTTCCTTGTCAAAGACACCCAAAAGCCGTAAATTGGCATCTCTCTACTAGAACAACGGAAAAAAACTGGAATACAAGCGACTCATAGAATCTTTAAAGCAGGGAGATCGTAAAGCACAAAAGCAATTATACGAACTCCAAGCTCCAAAAATGTTTGGGGTGTGCCGTCGCTATATTAAAAATGAACAGGACGCAGAAGATGTCATGATTAATGGGTTCTTTAAAGTATTCACCAAAATTGAACAATTCAATGATAAAGGGAGTTTTGAAGGATGGATAAGGCGAATTATGGTCAATGAATCGCTTATGTTTCTTAGAAAATACAATATGAATCTTTCGATTGAAATCCATGAAAATCAAGCCGTTACCGAAATGGAACCCGATACCGCCATTCGAGAAGAAGATATTTTAAAGCTCTTAGACCTGTTGCCTATTGGTTATCGAACAGTCTTTAACTTGTACGTCATTGAAGGCTATGCTCATAAAGAAATTGCCGAAAAACTAGGCATCAGCATCAATACTTCTAAATCACAACTCATTAAAGCACGAAAAAAATTACAGCAATTGATATTAAACGATGATTACAGACAAGCTAATTAAGAAATACATAAATTAATCGCCAACATTGCAAGATAACCCCAAAAATATAGACCAACTTTTTAGAAAGCATCAAAATCAGTTTGATAAAATGCCTTCCGATAACGCTTGGAGTCGTCTGGAAAATATGCTGGACCAGACCCAAAGCGTTCAAGAAGAAGCAGATGCTCGTGTACAATCTGTCCAAAAATCCCGATTTAAGTGGCGATATGCGGCTGCTGCTATTCTATTATTGACCTTTTGTTCATTGGGTTGGTTCTTTATGCAGCAATTAAATAATAATAGTTTTATCGCTGGAAAAGCGTCTTC
>JAHDBB010000653.1:0-2090 GCA_020630635.1 Chitinophagales bacterium | reverse complement strand
TCAAGGTTTATACAATTCAGTAAGAACCTACAAAAGTCCTCAATACAATTGGCTCATTGGTGAATGGCAAAGTGAGGATGGTTTTGAAATATCGGGAACTCGTGCAGGAACTTTCGACCTTCAACTCAACGAGTTTAGTTTTCAACATGGCGATGCTGTTTTAAGTCGAACCTTTGAGATTATGGAAAGTGCCGATGGGATGCAACTCAAAGTCATTGATTTGATTTTGGATAAGAATACAGACGATACCACGATCCGTATTTTCAAGGAAGCCAAAAGTTCTAATGAAAATGAATTGATTTTTGAGTATTTAGGAGATGGTAGTAAAAAGCAAATTGTCTTCAAAAACGATGCTAACAACCAGTTTTCTATCCAAGAAATCAATGGAAATGATCAAAAAAGCACGATTTTTCGCAAAAAATAAGAAATAGCGTTATATTTATAATACCAACACTTTATAAACCTCAAAATAAACCCACCTAACTTGCCAATGAAAACATTACTTTATGCGTTATAGATAAAAATTTCTCAAAAATAATCAGCACCCTATGAGCCAACAATACAAATATATCTTATCGTTTGTATTCGTACTATTATGGACAGTCGAAAGTGTGGCAGGTGGATTTATTATAATAGACAATAACAAAAAAGCAAAGTGCGCCAGTTGCTCTAATCTTCAAGAATATACCATCACTCCTCAAAGTGAAACAGTAGAGGTACGTATCAAAAATCAACAAGCAACCACTCAAATTCAGCAAGCCTTTTACAATTCCTTCAATCGAAAAACACAAGGCAGTTTCTATTTTCCCATTCCTCACCAAAAAGCCGTACAAGACCTTACTTTTACACTCAATGGAAAAAGTATGAAAGCCGAAAAATTGGATGAGGCAACGGTTCTTCAACTGCAAAAAGACCATATTCAAAAACATTTAGACCCTAGTTTGTTACAAGTTTATGGACAAGATTTATATCAAATCAACTTAGGTGAAATAGAGCCTCGTTCCAAAAAACAAATAACGATTTCCTATAAAGAAAATTTATTGAAGAATAGCAATATTACGGCTTACGATTATCCTTTCCATCTTCAAAAAAAACAAACAGCTCTCGAAAATATCAGCTTCAAAGTCAGCATTTTTTCTGACGAATCTATCAAAGATATTTATTCGCCTACCTTCAATATTGCTTCTGCCCGAACCAATGAACATGAGGCAATCGTCGAATTTGAGGAGCAAAACTATCAACTCAACAGAGACTTTAAATTATTTTACAGCACCGACTCCAATGATATCGGAACCACCTTGATAACCCATAAAGAGACCACAGAAGAGGAAGGCTATTTTTATCTCAATCTTACACCAGCCATCGAAATCGAACATTTAGAAATCCTAGAAAAAGACATCACTTTTGTCCTTGATTGTTCAGGAAGTATGGTGGGTGAAAAAATGGAGCAAGCCAAAAAAGCCTTACTATTTTGCGTCAAAAATCTCAACGAAAATGATCGTTTCAATATCGTTCGTTTTTCGACAGAAGCAGAAGCTTTATTCGATGAATTAGAGGGCTTCAATGAAGGAAATCTTACACAGGCACTTGCCTATATAAAGGCTCTAAAAGCAACAGGCGGAACCAATATTGATGAAGCTTTAGACTTGGCATTGGATGTCGAAAAATCCCATGAACGACCTTATATGGTGGTCTTTATCACAGATGGAAAACCAACCATTGGTGTGACCAAAGAATTGCCACTCATTGAAAGTGTTCAACGCAATAATAAAAACAACGCCAAGATTTTTACCTTCGGAATTGGTGATGATTTGAACGCCCGTTTACTGGATCGAATCAATGAGACCACAAAGGCTTATGGAACCTATATTGGGACAGATGAAAATATTGAAATCAAAATTACCAACTTTTACAACAAAGTGAGTTCGCCTATTTTAACGGATGTTACTTTGACTTTTGAAGGTATAAATGCTTCCAAGATTTATCCACAAGATTTACCTGATTTGTCCAAAGGCAATGCATTGATGGTTTTCGGGAAATATCAAAAAGGTGGAAATGCCAAAGCCGTCTTAAAAGGTAAGATGAATGGA
>JAHDBB010000652.1 GCA_020630635.1 Chitinophagales bacterium | reverse complement strand
TAGTTATGAATTCAATGTTCTGACAAAGATAGGCATAGAACTATTTTAATATCTTATACGGAATTTCGATTCTTGTATAGTTTTTGGTTTCTCTAATTTTACCGAATAATAAAAAATGGTACTAAGCAGTTGTAACCTCAACGATCTAGCCCTGATAGTAGCGGCTATGGTGAAAGTGTGTTGGCTAAGAGATTTTGCGTAGCTTCACCATAATAGCGGATAGCGGGACTTGCCATGACGACGAAGGTAAAAACCCTTCGCTCCTAGCCTAAAAGATGAATAGGATTATAGGATTTTTTCGAGATTATTAGGATTTCAAGTTGTGCGTTGAACTCACGAACTGAACCACAACTAAGGACTATTGACCATCGACTATGGACTTTCTCTATTCACAATAACAATTGTACTTTTTGCCCAAATCAATGGTCGTAATCACCTTTGTCACATTGTCACAATCCGCAAATACAATTCGCACCTCTTGCCCATCTTTGGTATTACCTTCCACCGCATACGTCGGACAACGATCATTGTTTTGCTCACTCTTTCGGTGATTGATATGTCCATTTCTCAAGACATGTTGTACCTCACTTTTGGAGATCGTCCGACAATCCATTCGACATTTGGCGTGTTTGGTGTAAATCAACTTTTGATCTTGCATATCTGCCAAAATACGGGCATCACTCACACTCCCTCTTGGCACTTCTCGTTGTCCTTTACGAGCTGGATTGGGATGAGTTTTGTGACCATCAATGCTTCCTGTCGTAAAATATTGGTAGGCAGCAAAAAGCAACAACAAGGCAAGGGTCAATAACGAACTTTTGGTTTTATTCGACATAATATTTTTGATTTCAGACGGCTAATTTCTTAAAAATACACATAAATCCAGCATCTTTTTTTACTTTTGTTAAAAGTAAAAAGTCTTTGCTTGAAAAACCAGCGACATTTGCAAGAAACAACATTAAACCCTAAACGAGTCCTACTGATTATCTTTATCACCAACTTTTTGGATATGTTGGGATTTGGGCTTGTTTTACCCGTTTTTGGCTTTCTTTTCGAGAGCGAAAATGCCTTATTTTCAGAGATTTATGAGCCTTCCCGCCTCAAATTTCTTTACCTCTTTTTGGTTGGCTCCTACTCTATTGGAACACTCATTGGCGCACCGATTTTGGGCGCATTATCCGATAAATATGGTCGGCGTAAAATGCTCATTTTTGCTTACTCTTGCAATATCATTTTTTACCTTGTTTTTGTCTCTGGCATTCTTTTAGTTAGTTATCCGTTGTTGTATATTGGAAGAGTTTGTGCGGGCTTAATTGGTGGAGCCTTACTCATCGTCCAATCCGCTATTGCAGATGTGAGTAAACCCGAAGAAAAAACCAAAAATTTTGGTATTACAGGGATTGCTTTTGGACTGGGTTTTATCATTGGAGCCTTCTTTGGAGGGATTTTATCTGATGATACGATCAATCCTGCCTTTGGTTATCAAGTCCCCTTTTATGTCTCTTGTTGTGTGACCTTCACCAATATTCTCTTTATCATTTTTATCTTTCGAGAAACCAATCTTTTCCGTACGAATAAACCTATTTCGCCTTTGACGGGACCTCGCAATGTCCTCAAAGCATTTACGAATCCTTCCTTACGGATGATCTTTATTGTCATTTTTCTAATGACCACCAGTTTTAACTTTTTGATTCAGTTTTACCAATTTTATGTAAGAGAATACTTTGCATTTAGCAAAAGCGATGTAGGGCAATTATTTGCAGCGATTGGCGTATGTGTTGCGTTGACACAAGGCTTATTACTCCGTCCCATTTCGGACAATTTTGCTCCTGTCAAAGTCTTGGGAGTTGGTCTGCTTTTATTCTCTTTTTCCTACCTTATTTTGCTAATGCCGACCACTACCTTTTATCTTTATTTAGCGACCTTTTTGGTCGTCATCTTTCAAGGCATCACCTTTCCAACAACGCTCTCGATTGTTTCCAATCAAGCCGATAAAAGCATTCAAGGAGAGACCATCGGTATCAATCAAGCCGTTCAATCTGCTGCCGCTGCCTTTCCCATTTTCATAGTCGCTTTAGTCGATGTCGAATACACTTTTCCTATGTGGTTTGGTGCAACACTTACCTTTGCGGCATGGTTAATTTTTATCTGGTTTTTCGTCATTCAGCCCAAACGCAAAAAGGCTTAATTCATCCAATCAATAGCTTTTATCTACCTTTAGTTTTTTGATTAGGAGCGAAAGGTTTATTCTTTCATCGCAAAGGAAAGTCCCGCTATCCACTCTTATAAATGCGCCAACGTTTTAGGAAGCCAACGCATGGCATTTATACCGTTCCTATCGGGGCTAGTTGGGGAAGGACACAACTTCTTAGTGCCAGTCTATTGTCTTAACTCGAATTATCTAAGAATTTAAAGAATTAACAGAATTTTTGCCATTCAAAAATGATAAATGCGATGAAAAACACTTGCAAAAATCCCTAAAACCTTCTATCTTTCCTCAAAAATTGGGTGTATCCCAAAGTGTCGCATATAAAAAATAATCATTCAATGGTTCAAGTTAGAACCAAAAAAGAAGCGTTGGCTTGCTAAATTTCGGTAGCGGGGCGATGGCTTTGTGAAAGGAACATTAAATTTAGCGAGATTTTATTTCGGGATCGCCCAGATATTTTTATCGACTGAAAAATGAAAGCCCGTCTGGCGAAGACAAGGAAACGAACCGTCAAAGCATACAGAGAATGGTTCTGAAAATGTTCAAAAAACACCCCAAAAAGACGA
Source organism: Chitinophagales bacterium (assembly GCA_020630635.1). GTDB lineage: Bacteria > Bacteroidota > Bacteroidia > Chitinophagales > UBA2359 > JAHDBB01. Next base: position 609 of record JAHDBB010000652.1, on the reverse strand, counting down.
CTATGAAACAATCTGGTATGTATTCCAAAAAATCAATCAAATGACTGGACTCATCATCTTTACCATCTATGCCTTTATTATGATGCTTGTCAGCAGGCGCAATGAGAAAAAGAGGAAAAAACGCCTTCAACAATTACAGCAAACCCATCCGACACGATTACCCAAAGCCAAACAAAAAAGGCATGGCAAAAAGGTAAAGTCCCCTAAAAAAACGCCTGCCAATGCAGATATGGAAGCGGTTTGGAAAGACTTGATGAAACAAGCCAAAGCCAAAACACAAAAATTTCCACGCCCTAAAAAGAAATCCCCTCAACTCCCTCAACCCATTCCTCCTACCGAAAATGAGGTTTTTTCCTATGACGATTTATACGAAGAAGAAGGTTATAAAGAAACGGATCCACTAAAATCTACTACGAGCGAACAATTCACTCAAAAACTCAAACTCCCTGCTGCCTATGATAAAAAGAAACAGTCAAAAAAAGGTTTTAAGTTCAACGCCAAAGATGCCATTATTTATGAGGTGATTATGAAACGTAAATATAAGTAAGCACCACATTCACCATTAATCATTAAAAAAGCGTCCCTTGTTTCGACTGTGGTATAAATGTA
>JAHDBB010000040.1 GCA_020630635.1 Chitinophagales bacterium | reverse complement strand
GAACACTTTTTGCCCTTCAAAAAATGAATAGTGCTTCACTCTACGTTTACACACAACATAACTTTTTTTTAGTAAGCTATTTCTACAATACCTAAAACGGCTTTATTGGGACTCCAAATATCAAAATCAGTGGCTTGAACGATTCCATCTAGTGTAGCGTCTGAAGCATCATAGACATTAACCATAGCAGGGTTGGCACGCCAAGCATTGAAATCGGAAATTTGGATGACTCCATCGGGTACAAAGTCCCCTGCATACAGGGCTGCTTTTCCATCATTGGTAAGCGTCATTTGAAAATTACCTAAAGCTTGATTTTGATCAATCGTAAAATCATGGAAAATAGGTGTGCTGGCATCTGCAGTATAAGGATTGCTGGTCAGTATGTCTAAATGATTTCGATGTCGGACACAAAAATAATAGTCTTCGCCTGTATTGAGATTTTCAAAAGTGAGTGGCGAGGCTCCATCGGTAGCAACGATTGCGCCATTCTTTAATAAGATACCTGCTTTCGTTTCGATTGTAACGGTATTTCTTGAACCAGACATATTAGGCGTTCCACTTCTTGCTTCCACTAAAACCCAATCCACCATACCGCTTGGAATGCTGGTGAGTGTTTCTGTACCAGTATAATTGTAAGGTGCTGTATTGTAAGGCTGTGTTAAAGGAAGTAAACCCAATGTATTGAGATCTGTTCTCATCTCCCCTATACTCTCATCATAAGCCCCATCTAAAATTGCATTGAGACTCACTTCTATATCTCTGGGGTAAAGTGTAATGCTAAAGGGTTCGGCATAAACAGGTGTAACGCCATAACCCAATGAAGTCGAATCAATATCACCTCCATCGTTGAAGGCAAAAACTTGTCCTATATTAAAAACGACGGTCACAGAATCCCAAGAAGGTATGTTTTCAATATCAACCTCTATGGCTAATTCTGCAATTTTACCTTTCCCTACTCGGTGGATATGATCTATGCGTGTAACCCCTGCTTCTATTACTCCAGCATTGGGAAAATCCTGTTGGATCGTTAACATATCTACATCGGGTGTCCCTATCCAAGAAGAAGTACCAAAGTCTAATACTGGATTTTCTAAATCACCAATGGAACTTAAATAATTTATATCAAAAACCAATCCGTAAGCTACCACACCCATTCCCAAGTCACTTTCTATATTGATATTTAAGACGAGTTTATTGTCTGTACTAGAGGTGAAAGAGGGAGTGCTTCCTACATCAAAATACAGGCGAAAAGGACTAGATGTTGTATATGCTCCTGCATTTATATCAGTAAGAGTTGGAACAATTGAACTAGAAGTATGGGTATTTCCATAATTTTCAATGATACATTGTAAATCTGAAATATCTAAAACGCCATCACCATTACAGTCAATATGTTTATGATCTACTCCATTGATTTGTTGTCCTCCCCAATCTAAACAGGCATGAGGCGACCAGTCAATTGATTGGTCTGGTCGATCAATACCATACGTTCCAAACATAAGTCCTAGTGCTATCAAATCGTAAGCATTACAAACTCCATCGGAATTGAAGTCTCCAGGCCAAACACAGTCGCCATCAGCTAAAATCACTTCTACATCTTGGTTATTGATATTGCCACACTCATATTCTGCATATAAGGTATAGGTTCCTGATTGAGTAATATTGATTGTTTGAGAGCTTCCTACTAAATTTCCATCTAAAGTCCATTCGTAAAAAGTCATATTGGGACCCGCATCTAAGGTAGTAGAGGTGATACTACAATCTAACACATCTGGTATTTCGGGAAACGTTAATCCTGTTCCAATCACTTCTACTACTGCGGCAAATGTTTCGGTACAATTGGCATTGCTGGCTTCTAGTTCTACTAGATAAATTCCTTGTAAGAAGGTATAAGTTAAATCAGTAGAATTGCCTACAATAACTCCATCAATTTTCCAAGTATAACTGGTTGCATTAGTGGAATTGTTGATAAAAGTATAAGAGTCGCATATTGGCGTATTGGGTTTGCTAAAGCTGGCAATGGGACAAGAGGTGCTAGGACCACACACATCTTCACATGTTTCTGGTATCATATTGAATCCAGCTAAAGCGCCTGCTCCCGTTATGACGTTGTAGAGGTTGGATGCTATGGTGGGATTGTATCCAGTATTGGCGGCTAAGTCGGTAACTGTTGGCGATGTATCATACACGGGTTGACAATCTGTATAACCTAGTGCATCCGTTTTTAACAAAAATCCCTTGTCAATAGATGTTCCATCTGAAGCATATCCTCCTATTAGAATGCCCCCGTCACTGGTTGGAATAAAGGCATTGGAATACTCATGTACAAAATCCAAAGCATTATAATATTTGGTCCAAATTTCTTCACCATTGTTGTTTATTTTTCTTATATAGGTATCACCTGCATTTAAGGTATTTCCACTAATTAAAAAATCACCTGTTGGTAACAAAATGAGTTGCTCTATGTTTTCAAATTCTCCATTAAAGTGTGTATATGATTTGATCCAGGTAGGAAAGCCAAGTGTCAGAAATGGTTCTATTTTCATTACGAGAGAAGAATAAAGAGTGCCACAAAGCCAATTTCCTGCAATGACCACATTTCCATCATCGGTTAGAACCATATCTTTCGCTTCAAAAATACCACCTGAGCCACAACCAACATCTAAAACCTCATTAACTATCTCTTGTACAACACTTCCATCATTATCCATATATAGCATATGTATAAAACTCGAATTATTTTGTTGTATTAAAAGAAGCCAATCCGTTTCTCCTGAAGGATTTTCAACCAAATCAACTGCCGAACCTATTCCGTAGTCATAGGACCAATTTACAGTACCATTGGCAGCTAATGAAACGACTGCTAAAAGATTAGAACTTCCATTCCAGAAATCACCCAATAATACCAAGTTGCCATCACTTAGCTCTACTATGTTATTGATTCGTAAAGCATAAGAACTGAGCGTTTCATATTGATGATCCCATATGACATTGCCATTGACATCAAATTTGATCGCATAGTCATCGCCAACCGTTATGTAGTTTCCGTCATTGGTCGCAATGACTGTATGTAAACGAACATTGGAAATATCTAGCTTCCAAACAATGTCTCCATTAATATCTATTTTTCTAATACTAGATGCTGTACCTCTATGTCCTATGGCGAAATAATCTCCGTTGGTTGCTTCTACCACATCATAAATAATATCAGAGATAAATCCTGATCCATATACTTTTTGGAAGGTAATGGGATTGGTGGCACAGAGGTCTTCGCAAGTATTTGTTAGTGTAATTACTGTGGTAGTAGTTGGGAAATTGAAGCCTCCTGTATAAATTGTAGCAGTCCTTCCTCCTATTGTAGGAAATGTTGGCGTTTCATTGACGACCACAGTTGTCACATCATTCGTAGAACAATTGGCTTCTAGATTGTCATCTATTTTTAATAAAAAAGACTCATAAGTTGCAGATGTATTGTCAAGTGCATAGTCTCTGTCGAAATCTCCCCCATATATAAACCCACCATCACTTGTTTGGATAAACGTATAAGGAAAATCTGTACTAAAAGCAGTATTTTTATAAGTTTTACTTTCTATAAAATTTCCATTAGCGTCTGTTTTTAAGAGGTATAGAGCATAAGGATTAGCTACATTAAATGCTCCTGTCCTTCCTCCAAACACTAAATCACCATTGCTTTGTTCTACCACACCATATAAAGGAGTATGATTCATTGTTCCACTTCCATCATTGTAATAGTTATTCCAAAAAACGGTTCCTGTTGAAGATACTTTTACAATATAAGCATCTAGAATTGTAGTGTGTCCGTACATCAAAAAATTTCCATCTGCCAATTGTATGACATCCAATAGTTCAGGAAAGTAAAATACGTGTTCATCAATCACATTACCATTAGCATCTAGGTTTAACAAACTTGATCCTGCAAATAATACCAAATTACCAGAAGCATCTTCAAAAGTCTTATAAGAAGACAATGTACCATAGGTTTTTGTCCAAATCAAATTACCAGAGGCATCTATTTTGATGATACAGACTACATTATCAAGTTTACCAGTCAATAAAATATCACCATTGTTTAGAACTTGGATATGATTTGTAGTCATGGAACTTACTGAAAAGTCATAAATCTGCATCCACACCAGATTGCCTTGTGCATCCACTTCTGCTAATTTATCCCCTCCTGCCACAAGATAATTTCCGTTACCTTTTGGAGTAATCCTTGTGATATTCAATCCAGCATATTGTTGTTCCCAGATAATCGCTCCTGTTATATCTACTTTGAGGAGACTTCCCTTAGCAACCAAATAATTTCCGTCAGGCATCTCAATAATATCAGAAATACTACCTGCTCCATACCCTTTCGTAAAAGGAACAACATTATTTCCACTCACTACAATTGTTTGACAAGATACAGCTAGATTATTAGGTGCAGGACAATTGTTATATGTTGTCAAACAAACATCATAGGTTCCTGTATTTGGAAAAGTATAAGCAAATGTCTGTCCACTTCCCACTTGAATAGGACTCCCTGTTGGTCCAATACCCCATTCATAATTAAAATTGGCAATATTTTGATTGGCTGAAAAAGTTGCTACCAATCCACTAATATTATAAGTAAAGGCTGCATTAGGGTAAGGATCAATTGTAATAGTCGTATTATAACTATCTGTACATCCTGTTATATCAGTTGCAAACAACTCTACTATATAGGTTCCTGGACTCGTAAAACAATGTGTATAATTAGAATTATTATAGTCGAGATTTTCAACAATAAGATTTCCATCAATATACCATGCAAAACTAATGGCTCCTGTGGAAGTATTGATAAAACTACTACAGTCATTAATACAAGTTGAATGATATGTTGTGAACGAGGCATTACTGGAACAACCTTGAATCGCAAATACGTCGTCACTTGAGTCATAAATACTATTGTCTCCTATATCTGTAATGCGGATCAATGCGATATTGGTTGTAGCATTAGGAGCCGACCAAGTATAGGTTCCATCATTGGTCGTATTGGCTACAACAGTACTCCAAGTCACTCCATTATCAATGGAATATTCAATGTGTACATCTGTGATCGCTCCTGTCCAGTTCCAAATAATATCAACAGGATCATTGTATAAGAAAAACTCACCACCATTAGGTGCTGTAACAGTGATGTCTTTGGATGGAACTACACACCCTCCTACATTGACTGCACACCAAGCATTGATGACTTGTTGTACTTCATTAGATCCGATACCGTAAATATCTTCTGCTGCTTGTATAGAACCTTGACGAGCATCGGCATAATTAGAGGTAGGGGTTAGATAGACGGTCAGATTTCTATATACAATGGCTGCCGCTGCATCTAGTCCTATAGAAGAAACACTATAATTTGTTCCAAATTCATTGGTTCCACTTCCTCCTGTAACTAATAAATAAAACCAATGATTTTGGACACCACTATTAAAATGGACACCACAATAATCATTATTTTGACCAGCACTACAAGCTATTTGATCCCACCAATGTAAGCCTTCATACGCCATTGGTTGATTTTTTGAATTGGGGTCTGCCATGTCTCTCAATCCTGTGCCTATCAAATGAGCATCTTCTCCAATAGACCAATCACCACCATTAGGGTCTTTTGCAAATTCGACTAAAGTTCCAAAAATATCTGAAAAGGACTCATTTAACGCTCCTGACTCATAACGGTAAACCAAAGCTGCTGTATATTGGGTAATGGCATGGGCCAATTCGTGAGCAATAATATCTAATGCTGTCATAGGTCCATAATTAGAACCATCTCCATTACCATAAACCATAAAGTTGCCAGTCCAAAAAGCATTGGAAACATTGCCATAATTAACTAAACTACGAAGGATCGCTCCTGCATCGTCATAACTATCTCTAGAATGTGTTTCATAAAAATAATCATAGGTCAGTTCTGCTCCTTTGTGTCCTTCACAAGCAGTTTTAGTAATTAAATCATTGCTTGTCCAATTGTTATCATTATTTCCATCATTTTCAATAACATCTGCAATAGCAACACTATTTCCAGCAATACTTGTAATTTGATAGGTTTCTATACCTTGTCCTCTTGTACAATCATGTAAGCGATAACTTCCATTAAAAGCATCTGTCGTAATACTGGTCACTCCATGATAATTGGTCAAAGCAGTTCCTGGCGAATTACATTCAATAATTTGCGTCATTTTATCAAAAAGTTTGCCAGTATGAGCATCTACATAGGCATAATACCGAGCATAAGGCTCTATGGAATAAACATCTATTTTATAAGCCAAACGATAATTTGCTCCATTATTGCTATAAGTAGGATCATATAATACAAGGGTAACTTCTGGCCCTGATGTATCATCTAATCCCAAAAATTCTTGATGTACATTGTCTTCCCAAGCATACTTTTGAGCAGCACAATCCACTAAAGCAATTTCGATGGCTTCTTCGCTTGAGAAAGTTGTATTAACATCGACATTTATATTTTCAACTAATTGTCCATTTCCCTTTTTTACCCTATCATTTTGAGTATGCAATTTATATTTAGCTCCCTCTACCCTGATCCCTTTATAGGTCTGTTGATAATCATAATGCCCCCAATCAAGTTGATCTATTTCTACTTTTGTTAATTCTAAAGCATCATTTTCTTGTAAATTCAATGCCTTTTTTTGCTCTTTCACAAGGGTATTTACATCAAGATTTTGCTCAGACTTAACCTCCATCCATTCAAGTGTACTACCTTCTATTGCAATTTTTTCAAAATGTATATTCTTTTGATTTTGAGCAATTAAATTAACAGATATAATCAAAAAGACACAAAAGAGAGAAATAATTTTTTGCATAATAGTAGTTTTAAAGAATAAAATATTGTGTTTAATTTTTACCAAATTTAAAGGCATTGTTTTAAAAAAATAAGGAAAAAAACACCGTTTTGTTAAGGTATTTGTTTAACTTCAAAACCCTAAAGCATTGATTTTGAAAAACATAAGATTTTTTTGGACTGTTTATTGCTAATTTTTATGTATAAAACTAAATTAATTAAGCTCTTAAAATCACTAGATGAAAAAGAACTAATCCGTTTTGAACAATATCTTCTTTCTCCTTTCTTTAACAATAGCCAAAAGTGCATTGAATTGTATCAATATATCTTAACTGCTTATCCCAATTGGCAACATGAGAGCCTTCAAAAAGAAGAAGTTTTCAAAAAAATATTTCCCAATAAAAAGCCAACCAATAACTCTTCCTTGCGAGAACTAAGTTCAAAGGTTTTACGACTTCTAGAAGATTTTTTGATTATGCAAGAACTCCAATATGCACCTCATCACAAAGATTTGCTTTTATTGTATTCTTTAGAAAAAAGAAAAAACCTCCAGCGTTTTCAAAAGAAATATCTACAAATACAACAAAAACTAACAGAAAAGAAAACAAAAGATATCAATGATGCTTTACAAGACTATCAATTAGAGGAACAATTATTTAATTTTGAAATTGCTAATAATCTCATCAACCCTCAACAAGATCGACTGTGGAAGGTCATTCAAAAGTTTGAACATTATACTTTACTCAAAAAGTTGGAGTTGTATAGTTCCTTGCTCAATCGGCAATTTTTGAAGGGCATCCAATATGACTTAGAAGAGTTGGAATACTTATTAAAGTGGGTGGAAAGAAAACAACTGGATAAAAAATATCCGAACATTGCTTTATACTACGTAACTATCTTGATGCTTAAAACCAAAGAGGAACGCTACTTTTTTAGACTCAAACAACTGATTTATGACTATGGACATATTTTCGATAAAAAAGAGCTTAAAACCCTTTTGACCATTGCCACCAATTATTCAACGGTTGCCATCAATCAAAACCAAGAACATTTTAAGATAGAACGTTTTGAACTTTATTTTTATCAACTCAAACAACAACTGCTCCATAGTGGAAAGTACCTCCATTTTATGCATCTCAAAAATCTTTGTACCATCGCTATTCAAGCCAAACAGATTGAAGTCGCTCAAAATATTGTGGAAGAATACAAGCATCAAGTGGCTCCTGAATATGTGGAAGATGTGTATCATTTCAACAAGGGTATGCTCGAATTTTATACAGGCAATTATCAGGAAGCTATTTATTTTTTGAGTCAGGTAGATTATATCAATGTCTTTTATCAATTGGATACTCGCCTATTATTGCTAAGAGCGTATTATGAATTGGAAGAAACCAACGCTCTTTTAGACTTGGCTCAAACTTTTAAACGAATGCTTAAACGGGAAAAAAAGTTATCGAAACGTCACAAGGAATCTTACCACAATTTTACTTTGGTCTTGGTCAAATTATATCGAATCAAGGCATTATTCAGCACTAAATCTTTGGATAAACTCAAGGAAGAAATACTTCAAAAAAAACTAATCAATCAAGCATGGCTTTTGGAAAAATGGGATGAGTTGGAGGCAAAACAAAAGATATAAGAGGGCTTCTTTTTTGTTCGTTTCTTCTTTTTTTGGAGAGCATGTGCAATGCTTCGTCGTGGAGCAGGGTCCCGCTATCCGCTCTTATAAATGCAGCCTATTCCACAAGTCGAAAAGACTTGTGGCAGAAAGCCAACGCATTGCATTTATACCGCTACTATCGGGTCTAGTTGGATTGGGTAGGAATGTTTTTGTGGGTGGGGGTAATTCGTGGAAATTTGATAACTTCTGCTGGTTGTCTACATGAAAGTTTTCAAATTGCTGTTCAACGTGAGTTCGTAGGCGACTCATCTAAAGTTGCCAAGTTATCTCATTACAATCAAAGAAAATTTAAGTTGTTTCAATCAGATTACTACACAAGAATGGGAAGCCCCATCCGATTGATTTATATCACCTAGTCCCTTTCTCTTTATCAATCGGATTGCCGCTTCTGTTCTAGGTTAGCAATCCGATTGAAGCGATATATACATAACGGCAAACTACTTTTAGATTCCGAAAGTCGAAAAGACTTTCCTGCATTTATAACCACAAGTCAAAAAGACTTGCGGGATTGAGTAAAATTGAGGAGTCAAGTGATTTTTTGAAAAATCTAAAATTAAAATGCCTTTATGTATATTCTTTCTTTAATTGTAAAATGGAGCAAGAATGTTGGCAATATTAGACAGCTAGCCTCCCTGTTCACGTTGTTCATTTTTTGCCACCGTTTGGCAGGGATTGTGTCTGTGCAAAATAGACCTGATAGAAGTGGTATGAATGCTTGTAGCGTGGAAATAGGACATTTTTTAGAAAAATGTCCTATTTGGCGGCATTCATAAGAACGGATAGCAGGGAGACCCGTTGCGATGAAAGCGTAATAACCGTTCTCTCCTAAAAATAAAAAAGCACAAAATAAGTGTAGTTTTAACCACTTTATTTTGTGCTAAAGGAAATATTCTTTTTGATAATAAACGTAAAGCAATGACACAAATCCCCTTTTTAACATCGTGTCACGCTTCACGTTTTAAAAATACACAACATTTATTCCATAGGAATATACTCTTTTTAGTATTTTTTGAACAAGTGTATCTGTTCTTGTTTTTTGATTTTAGTAAGCAATTTCGACGGCTCCTAATTTTGCTTTGTTGATAATCCAAGCGTCAAAATCTGTGGCTTGTACCACTCCATCTAGATTGCCATCTGTTGACTCATAAACATTGAGTTGGGAGGGGTTCGTCATCCACCTGATTAAATCGGATATTTGAATGACACCGTCTTGGGTATAATCTCCTCCTAATAAAGCCGCTGTTCCATTGTTCATTTCTGTTTGTTGGAATACTCCAAATGCTTGATGGATTCCACTTGTAAAGTCATAACTTAAAGCTCCTGTGCTGGTAATTGTGACTGGCAAAGCACTCAATACATCTAAGTGGTTGCGGTGTCGAAGACAGAAATAATAGTCTTCACCGACCAATAGATTTTCAAAAACCAGTGGACTCATATCTGGTCCTACAATAGATCCATCTGTCAGCAAGATACCTGCTTTGGTTTCTATGGTAATGGTGCTGCGTTCACCACTTGTACTTGGTGTACCGCTTCGAGCCTCCACTAAAACCCAATCAACCATATCGCTATTAAGACTTTCTAAAGTTTCTGTTCCTGTATAGTTGTAAGGACTCGTATGATAGGGTTGTGTTAGCGGTAGTAAGCCTGTTGTGCTTAACAGATTTCGCATAGTCCCTGTATATTCGTCATACGCTCCTTCCAATTGTGCCGTCAAATTGATTTCCACAGGTCGATCATTGAAAATGGTAAATTCCCAAGGCTCTGTTTCGATCATTTTAAAATTGCCGCCTGTTGTGCTGGCATCAAAATTTCCTCCATTGTTAAAAAACATTACTTGTCCCATATCAAGGACAACATTAATTGAATCCCAAGTACCGACATTGCCAATATCTACATCCTCTAAAATCACCTTAAACTCTCCAATCTTTCCTTTACCAATTTTATTGACTTGATCAATTCTGGTAACGCCCACTTGTAATTTTTTGGTATCCGTAAAATTTCGTTGAACACTTACTAAGTCCGTATCGGGTGTTCCAAACCAAGAATCAGAAAGTGTCAGTTCTGGATTTTCGGCAGTACCAAAAGAACTTTGGTAATCTAAATTAAAAACCATTCCGTAAGCACTTACATCTCCTCCTAAATCACTTTCTAAGTTCAAATCTACAACCAGTTCTCGTTCATTGACGCTGTTGAAAGTAGGTTTGGTGTTGACCTCAAAATAAAATCTAAATGGGCTTTCTCCTTCGATGGTCACCACATCACTTGAATCTGTCAGGGTGTTTTGAGTGTGTGTGTTTGTATAATTGATCTCGATGCATTGGATGTCCATCATATCAATCTTACCATCCCCATTACAATCCACATGTTTTAGATCTTTACCATTGGGTTGTGGGCTATTCCAATCTAAGCTGGCATGTGGCATCCAATCTGTATCCTGTTGTGAGCGGCTTGGACCATTTACACCATAAGCAAAACCTATTGGTATCAGATCATAAGCATCACATTTTCCATCAAAATCTGTATCGCCAGGATAAACGCATTCATTGTCTGCCAATATTACAACTACTTCTTGTGAATTGACATTACCACAAGCATCTTCAACTTGAATGGTATAGTACCCTGATTTATTAATCGTTATATTTTTTTGTGTTTCAACAATGGTACTATCTAACAACCAAGTGTATGTTCCATTGTCTATATTAACACTCAAATCCACTGTACCCAATCCACAGTCTAAAACATTATCTACATTGAGTTCATTGGCTCCTGCTGCTACTTCGATAATATGGGTAAATTCATCTTTACAATCCATTCCATTGATGGCTTGTAGCTGAATGGCATACATTCCAGCAGTTGGGAAAGTATAATTTAAGTTTACTTCATTACTGATGATATTTCCATTAATTGACCAAATATAGTTTTCAGCATTTTGTGAGGTGTTGGTTAATTGTATGGATGTACCTGAGCAAAAATTATTTGTTGAAATTGTAAAAGAAGCAATTGCACAATTATTCTGGATATTACAAGCATTCTCTCCTACATTTAGACCCGAGTTGTTGTTGAGACTGTAAGATAGATCACTAACTACAACATTTTTAGGTGTATCAAACCAATAACTACTCACACAATCATACCAATAAGAGGTAACTGTTGTTGTTATACTTTGTGAATTACAACTTTCTATCCCTTCTCCATTGCTTCTCAACATGAAAGTTTTTGCATTGTTACTTTCTTCATCATAAAAATGTCCTCCTAATAACCAGCCTTCTTCTGAAGAAGTAAAAGTATTAAGGTAGTCGAAACTTGTTGAGGAACTAGAAATAGTGGAACTTGTTAGAGGGACTCCATTAGTATTGGTTTTCAAAGAATAGACATCTGTTACATTACTTGAAGCATCTTGTGTTTGTCCACCAAAAGCCAATCCTCCATTTGTTTCAACCACTTCAACTAAAAGCATGTCTTCATATCCATTATCGTAAGCTATGACCCACTCAATAATTCCAGTATTATCTATTTTTATGCCCAATCCTAAGCCATCAATTAAATCATAGCTTGCTAAGGCATAACTTCCATCACTCAACAAATCAATATCGTAGCTGCTATAACAAATGCCTAAATTATACTCATATCCCCAAAGAGTATTACCATAAGCATCCATCGCTGATAAAGCGGCATTGCTTCCCCAGTAAGTATCACGTTCACTAAGTAACATCAACTCACCTGAAGGGGTTTCTAAGGTTTCTATTCCCAAGCCCGATCCGTAAGTATTTGACCAAATGATATTGCCTGTTGTTCCTACTTTCATGACTCCTACTTTTCCACTAATTGAACCTGTCATTATAAGGTTGCCATCCATCAACTGAATTGCATCATTTATGGACCAAGTATCTCCATTGCCTGTATAATATTGTTTGGACCAAATAACATCTCCATATGCATCAAATTCTATCAATTGATTTCCCCCCCAAACTAGGTAATTGCCACTATTAAGTACGATAATTTCTTCACCAAAAAGATAGTGGTAGTCTTTTCGCCATATCACTTCGCCATCATCATCTGTTTTAATAATAAAGAGTTCTCCGTATTCATTTAATCCAATCACTACAATGTTTTCATCATCTGTTTCGACTAAATCACAAGTAAAACCATTTCCATATCTTTTGTTAAAAGTATCAACTTCAGGTTCTGCCACAAAAATTTCTTGGCAGGTTTCAATGGTTCCACAAGAATTAGTTACTTGTAAACAAATATGATATGTTCCTGTGTTTTCAACAGTCAACATGGCGTTTTGTGTAAATGCAAAGGGCGTTTGCTCTTCTTGTAATTTCCACTCAATATCATTCCCTGAAAAATCAGAAAACAAGTAAACAGTATGGTCTGAGACGACATAACTAAAATTGGCATTTAAGGCATCTTCTACTATCAGTTCTTTCGTATATTGATTGATACATCCAACTCCATCTTCTATCAATAGTGTTACTTGAAAAGTGCCTATTTGAGTGGCTGTATAACTAGCATTTATCTCTTTCGATAAAACTTGATCATTAATGTACCATTCATACCCTACTCCTCCAGAAGAATTATTTGCAAAAGTTACCGTCTCTCCTACACAGATTCTATCACTACTCATACCAAAATTAGCTATTCCTGTACAAGCTTGTATGGCAAAAACTGCATCATTTTCATCTTTAATTGTTGGATCAGATAAGACTGACACACGAATTAAAACTAAGTTGGAAACAGTATTGGGAGCTACCCATTCAAAAGAACCATCATTGTCAGTCACTTCAACCATATTCCAGTTTACACCATTGTTAATGGAATATTCAAGTTTTACTAACCCAATTATTCCATTGGTATTCCAAGTAATGGGAACTATATCTCCATTCAAAAAAGTTTCTCCACCATTGGGTGTTAAAACACTAATAGATTTGTTAGTATCATTGCATTGTCCAACTCCTACTGCACACCACGCTTTTCTAACTTGCTCTACTTCTGTTGAAGTTTCTCCATATAAATCCATTGCTGCTTGAATAGAACCTTGTCGAGCATCTGCATAATTAGCTGTTGATGTTAGATAAATTGTAAGATTTCGATAAGCAATCGCTGCTGCTTTTTGAATGCCAATACCTGTCACATCAAAATCAGTATCTAATTCATTAGTACCACTTCCTCCTTCTGATAAAAGATAGAACCAATGATTTTGTACTCCGCTATTGGAATGAATACCACAATAGTCATTTAAGACTCCTGCATTACAGTCTGATTGATTGACCCAGTAGTTTCCTTTATAGGTTTTGGGATCATTAAATATGTGAGGATCTGCCATCGAACGAGAGCCATTACCCGTAAGATTGGCATCTTCTCCCAAAAACCAATCACCGCTTTCAGGATGAGCAAAAAACTCAATTGCAGTTCCAAAAATATCCGAAAAAGACTCATTTAAAGCCCCCGATTCGTAGCGATAGACCAAGTTTGCAGTATATTGAGTCAGCGCATGAACAATTTCGTGTCCAATAATATCTATAGCGGTTAATGGACCATACTCTGTGCCATTTCCATTGCCATAAGTAAGATGTACACCATTCCAAAAAGCATTGATATTGTTGGGAAAACCGTACTCTTCTAAGTTAAAATTCACATAGCTTCTGATTTTTCCTCCATTACCATCAAAACTATTTCTTTGATGAACTTGATCGAAATAATCATATACTTTTTCTGTTACCCAGTGGGTTTCACAAGCCGTTTTTTGAAGCGCTGTTCCACTATCCCAATGATTGTCATCATCTGTCACTTCGTTAGAAGCCCAAGTTCCTGTATTATCACAATCGTAGGTTTCGATTCCTTGTCCTCTGGTACAATCGTGCAAACGATAACCGCCATTATAGGCTTCGGTTGTAATATCTACTGTACCGTAGTAGTTGGTTTCTGCTGTACCTTGTGAATCACAAGTATGAATTTGAGTAATCTTGTCAAAGAACGCTCCTGTTTGAGCATCGATATAAGCATAAAAATGGTCGTAAGGTTTTAAGGAGAAAATCTCCACTTTGTAAGCCAAACGATATTGATCTACTGCTTTGCTGTAGTTGGGGTTGACAATCACCAAAGTAGCGTTGGGCGAATTTTCAGTTAAGCCAATTAAATTTTTATACTCTTGGTCGTCCCAAACATATAATTGTGCATTATGTGCTTGTAAGGCTATCTCAATTGCTTGTTCTTTCGTTAAAGTAGGAGTAGTATCTACATTTAAATCCTTTATTATGTGTCCATTTCCTTTTTTAACGATGTTATTACGAGTGTGTAAAATACACTCTCCCCCTTCAATTGGAATACCCTTGCGGGATTGTTGATAATAATAATGCACCCAGCCCAAAGGGTCTGCTTTTTGTTTTATTAGTTCTAGTTTATCTTCCTTTTGAAGTTGTAGAACTGTTTTGTTTTGTTCAAAAAAACTTTCTGGAGTCAATTGAACACTTTCTTTTACCTCTATCCATTCATTGCCATTGTCCTCCATTATTATTGATTCAAAGTTTTCAGGTAGTTGATTTTGAGCCAATAAACAAGTCGAAATTAGTGATATGTAAATATATAGCAAAGGTTGAAATACTTTCATATTAGTCATTTTAAACAACGGGAAACAT
This sequence comes from Chitinophagales bacterium, assembly GCA_020630635.1. Lineage (GTDB taxonomy): Bacteria > Bacteroidota > Bacteroidia > Chitinophagales > UBA2359 > JAHDBB01. Next base: position 5,896 of record JAHDBB010000040.1, on the reverse strand, counting down.
GCTTTTAGATGACTTGCCCTCAAATATAAACGACATGTCATTAAAAAATAAGGAAAAAATTATCGTTTTGTTAGTTCTTTTTTATAAATTCGCCACACCCCAAAAACATAAAACACTAAAAATCAAAATGTTACACTCCAAAACACATAAAAACTGTTAGTGCATTATGCAAAAAAGTAAACTTATTCGTCTACTAAAAAGTTTGACAAAAGAAGAGATTTTTGATTTTGAACAGTATTTGGCTTCTCCTTTCTTTAATAATAGTGTCCAAATCCTAAATCTTTATCGCTGCTTTCTAGCCGTTTATCCTGATTGGGAACACAGTAATTTGGACAAGTCGGTCCTTTTTTCACGGCTTTTTCCGAAAAAAAACCCGAAAACCAGTAGTGCATTACGAGAACTTAGTTCTAAGCTCCTTCAATTACTCAAAAACTTTCTAGTTTTTAGAGAATTTCAAGCCAATCCACATCATCAAAATTTGCTCTTGGCCAAATCGTTGAATAAGCGCAAACAAGCAGACTTATTCAAACAAGCTTGTAGTCAAGCACAAGACCAACTTCATAAACAATCTGGTAAAGGAATTACTTCAACTTATTATCAGTTTTTGCTAGAAGAAGAGCGTTTTAGCTTTGAAGTTGCCAATAATATCAAAAAGGGGCAAATGAACCTTCAAGAGCTAATTGATAGATTTGAACAACACAGTTTATTGAAAAGGCTTCAAATATACTGCCTTATTTTAAACAGACACTACCTACAATCCCAAGATTATGACTCTCAAAAGTTAAATGAATTACTAGTAATATTAGAAAAAAAATCATCATATCAAAATCCCGTCATAGGTATTTACTACCATACATTAAAAATGTTGCAAGGTGAAAATGAGCATTTTTTTAAACTCAAAACACTCTTTGATACACATGGGAACTTACTAGAAACAAGGGAGCTTAGAATACAAATGACGATTGCCATCAATTATTGCAATCATGCCATTGCTAAGGGAGAACAGGCTTTTGTGTCCGAAAGAGTAGAGCTATACTTCTACATGCTTCAACATAACTTACTCCATAAAGGAAAATACCTACCTGTTATGCACATCAAAAATCTTTGTGTACTGGCATTGAAAGCAGATCAAATGAACATTGCACAGCAAATTGTAGAGGATTATAAGCACCAAGTTGCCCCAAAATATGTGGACGATGTTTACAATTTTAACAAGGGAATTATTGAATTTTATCTATGCAATTATAGAGAGGCAATCTATTGGCTGAGTCAAGTACAATACATCAATGTATTTTATCAATTTGACTCAAAAGTGCTCCTATTGCGTTCCTATTATGAATTGAATGAAACCTTTCCACTGATGGACCTTGCTGATACTTTCAAGAAGATGATTCAGCGAAAAAGGAACCTTTCACAGATAGAAAAGTCACAATATTACAACTTTGTCTTGATACTTGTCAAATTATATCGAGTAAAAGCACTAGAAAACAAAAAATCTTTACAGCCGATTAGGGAGCAAATTGGTAAGGAAGCTTTAAAAAATAAGGATTGGTTATTGGAAAAACTAGAGGAGTTGGCTAAAATGCGGGGGAAAATAGCTGAATAGGATGGTATAAAGTTAACAACTTTCACATTGAAATCAAAAATTATATGAAATAAGACGTTTTGTTATTATTTTAAAATTGAGATGAGGGATGTTTTAGTTCTTTTCTTGGCAAAAATTATAGAGAGTTGATTAGCGTTATAGTACATTTGTTTAAATCAAGTATTTTTGTTATATTTACTAAAAATTAACAGCAATGAATACAGTCCCCTTTCACCTAAAGTTTTTTCTATTATTGATAAGTATTTTATGGATAACATCAAGTAATATTTTTGCACAATGTGGTGAAACCATATTAATCTCTTGTGGGACATCATTAACAGGAGAATATTGTTATGGTAATAATGAAGATTGTGAAATTACTTTTTGTCCTGAAATATCAGGGGGAGTCATTACTTTTAGCATTGATACAGGGGTTGTAGAGGCATTTTCTGACCAGTTCCATATCTATTATGGAAGTACTACAGGAGATCCCAATATTTCTTTATCAGGAACATTGACAGGAAATAGTATTACCTCACCAGTACCTGATGATTGTTTGACCATTCAAATAATATCTGATGCTTTCTTTTCTTGTGCAACAGGAGAAATAAATGAAAATATAGACTATACCGTCAGTTGTGAAATGACTTGTCCATTTATTGCTGATTTTATGATGAGTAATGATGAGATTTGTCCGATGGAAGTGATAAGTTTGGAAGCCGTAGATACATCAGAAACTATAACTTACACTTGGGATTTTGGTGATGGAAATACAGCCACTGGCGCAAGTGTTGAACACACTTTTTCAACATCAGGTGGTAAGATAGTTGCTTTGACAGCTACCTTAGATGGATGTACACAAACAACCAAACAATTTGTTAAAGTTGCTCCTATTCCCGAAATTTTAACCGAAGTACAAGGCGAATTAATTGGTGATGAGCTATTAAGTGCTTGCCCAAAAGATAGCATTCTGATTACAGCTAATGTTTTGGCAGGAACTATTTGGACACCAATGCCTCTATCACAAATAGATACTTCAATAGTAATAGATTCTTTAAATTGGGGAATGATAAGTTCAAGTGTTGTAATAGAGATAGACAATACACTAAGTATTATTGAGGAGATTACAGAAATAGAATTTTGTATTGAGATGATTCATGACTGGTTTACAGATGCTGAAATTATTGTACAAAGTCCTGATGAAACAGAAGTTATGTTATTAGAATACGAGGACTGGACTCTAGGTAGGATATATTTGAACGGTATTTACTGTTTTTCCATGAATGCAGAAAAAATAATGCTGGAATCACTGGATAGTCTGTTAGACGATACTTTACCTCCTGGAAATTATTTGCCTGCTGAAAATTTTGATGCATTGATAGGAAGTCCTATAAATGGAACATGGACTTTTACCTTCAATGATTATTTCCCATCAGTAGATGATGGTGTTGTATACAATATTTCCTTTAGTGCGACAAATATAGAACCCCTAGCAGATACCATAATGGTTGATATTGCTGATGTTGCCATCAATGGACCTACTGAAATGACTTGGACAATTATAGATTCAACTTATCAGTATATCGGGGAAATGCCAGAAGAATCGGGACTCTATACCTATACCATCACGATTACAGACGATTTTGAATGCATTTATGAAGAAAATATTGATATAGAAGTTTTGCCTTATTCTAATGAAATTTGCCCACGAGAATGTCCATTAGTCGCTATAGATACCATCACTTTTGAGGTCTGCCAAGGTGAACTGATAGAGCTTCCTACAGGAGATTTTATAAAGGTTGATTCAATCCTGATTCTTCCAGATATATCGATAGGTTTGATGGATAATGGATGTGATTCGTTGGTAACTTTTGAAATAATCGTAATTACCCATGATTCCTGTCACTATACAAGTTTAAATAATATCGAACACAATGAGGTGACAATTTACCCCAATCCAGCAAAAGAAAAAACAGCATTAACCATTCATTTATTAGATAATGCTATCGTCTCCATAAGCATTTATGACCTTATAGGAAAAAGAATTCAAACCATTATCGAAGAACAAAAAGTAGGGACAGGTTTTCAACAATTTTTAATAGAGACTCATGTATATACACAAGGTATTTACTTTGCACATTTGACAATTAATGATGAACAGATTGTTAAGAAAATAATTGTTGAATAACTTATTTCGATGAAATAAGTACTGCGTAAAATAAATAAGTTTTGTTTTTGATACGAATTGCTGTTGAACGAAGGATTTTAATCACTTGAGAAACCGTTACGGATCGCTTATTAAAATCTAACAAAATTAATCTGATGGTATAATAGACTATTTTGGTGACTGGTGACAAGTAAAAATTCTGCTAATTCTATAAATTCTTAAAAAATTCGAGTTAAGATAATGAACTGGTACTATGGGGTTTTGACCCAAATCATTTAGACCCGATAGTAGTGGTATCGCTGCTCGAAGCCCAGCCCACAAGTCAAAAAGACTTGCGGTAGAGCCTAGCAGCAGCGATAAGAACGGATAGCGGGGAGACCTGTTGCGACGAAGCATCTCCCCTTTCTCTCCTAAAAAAATAACTATTCCTTCAAGTTTTGAATCATCTGTTTGAGTGACTCCAATTCTTTTTGAAGCTGTTGCATGTCTGTATGAAGGCTTTGATTTTCTTCTTTCAATTGCTCAATTTGTACTTGTTGTTCTTGGGTTCCTGCAATGAGGACAGGAATCAATTCTGTATAGGAAAGGGCGTAATAATTCCAGTCTTCTCGTTCTGGCTGGTCTACTATATCGGGATAAAGTGCGAGGACTTCTTGGGCGATCAGTCCGTAAGTTGTCCGATTGGAACGCTGATTTTTGAGTTGATAAGAAACAGGACGCATTTGGAGGAGCTTGTCTAAATGTCCTTCACCCAATGATTGGATATTGGTTTTGAGTCGGCTATCTGAAAATGGAGTCCAGTTGCCATTGCTCGCATTCATGTAAGCCCGCAAATTGTCATTGGAATAGAACTCTAAACGCCCGCTTGCATTGGACACCCACATTTTACAATCATTGGCAATTGGATTGACGATATAAACGCCCGAATCATCACTTGTGCCTGATGAACCTCGATGTGTCAAATCAATGTCGTGTGTTGGAGTGTCTCCCAAGCCTACCAAATCGCTGCCTCCTGCTCCCAAAACGGTCGTACCTGAGCGTTGTATAAAATTGCCTGACAAACCTGTCGTCCAAGCAGAACCATCGGTATTCCCTCCGACTCTCAATACATCGGTTTTGCTCCAACCATTGACATCTAATAGATAGCCTGTTGTGGGAAAGAGTGTACCAATACCCACACTTCCATTTTGCTTAATAATCATCTCATCGCTTCCAAAAGTCTGAAAACGCATGTCGGTTTCTGCATCCAAAATCAGGTCTCCCCCTATTTGGTTGTTATCTAATTCAAAGTCTAAACCATTGAAAGAAAGATAGGCTTCTATGGTATCTTGATCGGTAAATGAAATATAATTGTAGCCTCCTGTTAATTTTATATTGCCCATAATATTTAATCGCTCGGAAAAACTATTAAATGTATTAGAGCCAATATTAACCGCATCTGACAAATTGTAAATATTATTTCCTGATTCGGTCCAAAGGGATGTGCCTCCACTTGCAACCGTCACAATACGTCCAAATTCATTGACTCCCAAAGTTCGTGTACCCAATCCAATTCCTTTGAAATCGCCTAGATAAATATCGCCATCGGGCTGTAATAAAAGAATAGAATCTGTAGTGTTGCTAAGTAAATCTGAAACACTTCTAAATTTTAATCCTTGTTCATTAATCGACTGAATCAAAAATTCTGTTCCTGTCCCAATATCATTCATATTGGTAAATTTTACCGTCGTGGTGTCTGTCAAGAAAAAGTTATCTGATTTTAATTTGAGGATCGCATTACTGGTGTCTTCGACTGTTGTTGTTGAGTTTTTGTCTGGTGTTCCTTGTCCCAATAGAGAAAGTGTTGTGCATAAAAGAAGGAATAATCCAATTGTAATTTTTTGGTACATGTGTTGACGTTTTTAAGGTTTAATTATGTACGTTTGACAATTGGATAGGACGTTTGTGAAGTACCTTTTTGGAAAGTTTTTTTTGATTTTTAGTTCGTTTCGTCGCTTCCTCCTAAAGAAGTTTTTGATAATGATGAATGGTGAATGATTAATTATTCATGCACTTCATTTTGTGATTTTTTCTTTTAGGAGCGAAAGGTTGGGTGCTTCGTCGTGTTGGAAAGTCCCGCTATCCGTTCTTATAAATGCAGCCAA
>JAHDBB010000651.1 GCA_020630635.1 Chitinophagales bacterium | reverse complement strand
GTCCTTAACCAATTAGCCCCGATAGTAGTGGTATGAATGCAATAGTGTTGGCTTCACAAAACTTGGCTGCATTCATAAGAACGGATAGCGGGACTTTCCATTACGACAAGGCACTCAAGCGTTCGCTCCTAATAAAAAGAATCCACTATTTGAACCGCATTTATAATTCACCATTCATAATTCACCATTACCATGTCCTATCAATTGCTAAACATCCAAGCATCACTTTTGACATATCGTTTAACATCTTGAATCTTTTTTTGTGCTTGTGATTTGTCGTTGGCTAAGAAAATACCAATACGATAAAGACCATCTTTGTAATTGGTGACATAAGCATCATATCCTTGATTCTTGACATTTCGAGCAAGTTTCAAAGCATTGTCACGAGAACGGAAGACACCAATATTGGCATAATAGCCTTTGGGTGTTTGACTCGCATTGTAAACCGTTGTTTCTGATGAAGCATTGGCTCTTCCCGAATTGGACGGCTTAGTCTTAGTTGTTGTACTATTATTGTTCGCCTTCGTATCTGTTTTAGTATTGTTAGCTGTATTGGTCGAAGCAGTTGTTGTATTCTCACTGTATGGATCACTACTGCCCTTCTGAGTAGCACTCTTTGCTTCGTCCTCTATATCTTCGTATCGGTTTTGAAGATTTGAGCCTTCTTCTTCAACTGACTCGTAAGATTTTGAAGTTGCTGTATTATCGTTATCATCATACCGATTAGGTGTTTCATTGGAAGTATTGTTATCGTCGTAACGACTGTTTGTATTGGTAGTGGTATTATTATCGTCTACTCCATCGTACGTTTTAGCACCGTTGGTTGTTGGGGTTTCCTCCGTCTTATTTTTACCCAAAAATCCCATATCTTGAAATGAAGTATTGTTTTTGAGTTGGAAAACAAGAAAGCCTACCAACATAAGAGCCATCAAAGGTAATAAACATCCCAATAAACGATTGCGTCCTGTGCCTGTTTCTTCTACTTCTGGGCGATCAAATTCTGGTATTTCTTCTCTTTGGACATTATCTGCCAAAACCGAACTGACCGTTTTTTCTTCTTCTTCTGTATTTTGAACATACTCCCGTCCTGTATCTTCATCTTTTTTGATCCCCAAAAGTTTGTTCCAATCTCCGCCTTGTTCATTTTCAGCATCTACTTTTGTTTCTGTCACCTCTTTTTTATAAACAGGTTCTTCTTTTTTATAAACAGGCTCTTCCTTCTTAACAACAGGTTCTTCCTTAATCGTTTTAGAACGATAAGTATCTGGTATTTTTTCTGTTTTATTCCAATCCTCTTCTTTAGGGGTGTCTGTTTTGATGGCATTGGAAACAGAAGGGGAAGGGTTGGATTTATTAGGAAGTCCCACACTTGGCAAACCAAAAGTAGATTGGTTGAAATTGGCGCGTGGATCGGGGATAAAGCGCATTCCTGCTCCATCTTTTTCTTTCAAAAAAGTACCGACTCCTAAGATGGTATAGCCTTTGTTGGAAAGGACATCCTCTTTGATGCCATCGACATATTTTCCTAATTCTCGTTCGGTAAGTTCCTTTGAAATATTTTCGGTCACACTCACAAAAGTCGTAAAAATATCGTCATCTACTTCTAAAACTTCGCTGAATCGAACTGCTTTGCGAGGAGGTTCAATAAGTTTTTCTTCATCGTTAATCAAGGCGTTGGTTGTATAGGTCACAAATGTCCCTAAACCCTTGACAGCTACTTTATCTTGCTGAAAAAGTAGATCTTTGATATGTTTATCTATATTCACGAATCACTACATTTAAAATCTTAAAATAATTCCACCATGAGCGTTGATACCATAGGTCGGATATAAATAATAGCGTTGGTATTTCTGGTTTAAAATATTATGCGCTTCTGCAAACAAATAGAGCTTTTCGGCTACTCGGTAATCGATGGAGGCATTCAAATCAGTAATGTTATCCAAGTTGATTCGACCTCCTGCATTATCAGGATCACGGGCAATTCGACCATTCAATAAAATGACATCTGCTCCAACATTGAGTTTGGGAGTTACAGCATATTTGATCCCCAAATTGAGCGTCAAATCAGGTAAATGCCATGCATATTGATTTTGGAGGGTATCACTCGTTTCGTAATTATAATAGGTCGTCTTTAATTGTGCTTGACCTTTTTTACTAAATTGATACCCCAAATTTAATTCACCTCCAACAGCAGTGGTTTGTGGATCGTAAACGGCTAGTAAACGATTCGGTTCAAATGCTGGATTGAGAAAAAGCAACTGCTGATCGGTGATAAATTGTCCTCCTTTAATGTCAAACATAAAGTTGGCTCCGACATTTCCCTTGAATCCAATGTAACGACTTTCTTTTATGGAGTTATCCAGTTGTGGCAATCCTCCTATAAAAGGGTTTAGCGTACTAAGGTTTCTAAAGTTGTTTTTGATGATTTTTTTGTCCCATCCGCCGTAAAGCGTTAAGTATTTTTCGATGATGTTTCCTTCTAAGTAAAGGAATGGAAATGGGATAAACTCGTCTTGATCGACGATCAAACTAGCTCCCACTCTCACTTGCCCAAAAGGCTTACGTAAAGTCAAATTGGGTGTGGCATTCAAAGCAAACAATTCAATCGCATCAACTCCGTATCGAATGGAGTCACTCAAAAAAGTGGCATCTCCATACAAATCAATTCCCAAGCTCAAACCACTATCCCAGTTTTTATAGATTCCTGAAGTAAGCGCAACATTATTTTCTTTGACTTCCTCGTTGGTCCATAAATAGTGGTAATCTAACTTGGTTTTATGATCAATTAAGGCTCTTGTTTCTTCGGCATTCCCTAGCTCCACACTCAATGGAATGGTTTGATAGACGACTCTTGTATCTGCTGCTACGGGCAAGTTCAAAGTATCGGTCATATCAAAGCCATAACGATGATAACGGTCATGTTGATAATCCAAGTTTAGCTTGACATAACTGCTCCCAGTATAGAACTTTCCAAATATCCTGCCAACATTGGTCATGAAGCGTTGAAATTCTAAATTATTTGGAAAAGCGGAGTGATGTTTGAGGTTAAAGCCGATAATATTGTTGTTGGAACGGGTGGTGCTGACGCTCAAATCGACATAGGGCGATAGGTAGTTTCCAAATCCTGCTTTTAACCAAAACTTGCTCAAAGGTGCGTCTTTTTGGCGTTTGACGGCTAATGGACGCAATTTGGGTGGCTCAAAAGTAAGGGTCAAAAATCGGTTGGGAACTTGGTAATCGGCTGCACTATTAAAGGTCGGCGGTGTTGCATCAATTTTCACCAAATCAGGCGAAATACTAATCTTTTTGGCCTTTGCCAAGATGGGTTCATAAAGTTTGACGACCTCAATGACTTCGGCTTGAATTTCCTTGTCTTGGGGTTCTTCTTCTAAGTCATCTTGCGCCCAAA
>JAHDBB010000650.1 GCA_020630635.1 Chitinophagales bacterium | reverse complement strand
TTCATAACTTGGATAACAATCCGATTGAAGTGACTTTAATTTTCTTAGAAACCTGACTTGCGAGAAGAAAGATAGCCTTCTAAACTGGTCAATTCTTGGTCGAGTAAATCTTTGACCTCTTGGTAGCCTTTAGAGTTCAACGTCTTTTCATCTAAGGAAGTAAATTCTTTGATTCGATTCAAGAAATTGGATACATAATCTTCTAATTGTTGATTGGTTGCAGCATCGCCAATCTCCTTGATTTTCTTTTCTAATTCCTCATTCATTTCTCTTGAGAACTTGCGTTTAGAGAAAGTCGTAAATGCTTCCTTTCGATCTTCTGTTCCTAAACTCACCCAATAGTCAGAAGTTGGCGAACCTGTTTTGTAAGATTTGATCTTATATTGCTTGCGCCCTTCTTTTTGGATAAAACCAAACGCATTGCTCAACGCCCAACTTAAAATACTTTCTTCGTCTCGACTCGACGGGAAAATATCGTAGTTCATATCGCTCATCAATTTGCTCCAATGTCTATCTACATGATAGTCGTAACGTGCATTTTCATTGTCATATTTTTGCTTGTAATGCTTCATGTTGTAAACCGTAAATGCAGGAACAGAGGCTTCCATTTTGTAGAAGTAAATGCGATTGGGTTCATTGGTGATGGCATAAGACTTTCGACCTGGAATCGTCTCGATCAATTGCCGTCCTTCTTCTTGGGTAAAAAGTGCGCTTCCATCCATACTATTGATACCAACTAAATAAATCGTAGCAGTCTCTAAGATGTAGCTTTTGTTGTAACGCCAAAGCGGTTCGGCTCGACGATCTAAGTCGTGAATGATCTGACGACGACGTGTCAATGGCAAATCATTGAGGACGCTATCCAAAGATTTTTCTCTAAAAATATCGGCTCTGGCACTCTTTCCTGTATAGTCCAATAAGATGTCTTCCAACTCCGAAACTTTTAATGCCGACCAAGAAGAAACGGGACGTTCTTGTTCATTGAGGGTATTAAAAAAGTCGTTGATACTCAAGTCGTCTGCCTCCACATCGGTCTTGTCAAAGTAGTCTTCATGCAAATTGATGATGAAGGGTTTGGTAGAGCCTCTTTTCAATTCTTGGGTCTGAATGAACTCTTCAAAACCTCTAAAAATTTTGCTTAAATCAGTTCGTAAGGCTTCGACTTTTTGCCGTCTTTCTTCGCAGAATTGGATGATCTTGGTAAAGAACAAGTAGGCTTTTTCTCGTCTTTTGAGTTCGTGTACAAAATTGGCTTCACGCAATACTTCCATCAAATAATCTTCGCAAGCCATTTTGATTTTACTAGATCTTTTGAGGAAGAAAGAACCTTCTGCATCTTCAATATCCAATACAAAATTGGCATAGCTTCCTGTCAATTTATCTCGTTGGTTGATAAACTCTTGACGTTCGGCTTCCATCTCTTTTTTGTGGGCTTCCATAATGCCAATGAAAACATCTAAGAAGCTACTCACATAGCTGATTCCATTTTCTTTATTGATGGCATCGTCCAAATAACTTCCAATAGTTTTGAGTTTTTCATCTGCCAAATTATTGAGATTTTCCGCAGCGGTACTTTCCGCTAAATCAGAAATGGCATTGATGTAATTGGAAGCAATGGTTTGGATTTCTTTGGACGCTCCCTTCTCATATTTCTCCATTGTTTCGGGAGAGCGTTTAGAGGTACGACTCAATAAGGCATCAATCACTTGATTAGAATCATTGTTTTCTCGAATTTCCCACTCATCAATTTTTTCGTTGACCGTTTTTGATAAATCCGACATAGGACCAGTCAGTTTTTCGACAACTTTGAGACTCAATTTTCGAGCATAAATACCTGCCAAAATATCACCATTGTAAAACAACTCGCTGATTCCAAAGCTACAATAATGCGGTGATTTTCCTTCGATGGCCAAGAAGTCATCCACTTGCTTTCCTAAGTTGTCCCAAGCCGAATCGCCTTTTTCAGAAATGATACCTGTTGATAAAAACAAGCCTGTTCCGATAAAGTTGTTTAAGTCGGTTGGTTCAGTATAAGCATCGTTTTTATTGTTGCTGTTGTTGATGGTAAAGACGACATCGTATGGACCTCCTTCGATGGGAACGATTTGGTCACGACCATAGTTCATCATATTACCGTCTAAATGTCCATCCATCAAAAAGTCTAATTCTTTGAAAGAGGCGTAACAATTAGGCTCGACATTTCGGGTTCCTGAAAATTGCTTAAAGATGTCTGGAAATAATAGATAGGCGATCATTCTATCTTGGTTGGTGAGTTGTCCAGAGTTTTTGATGATGTAGGGAATGTCTAAAAATGTTCCTGCTCCTGTTCCTCCCGATGTGGAGCAAATTACGGCTATTTGTAAGTCATTGCCCGACAAAGAAAACTTATCACTGTATCCGACAGCATAATTTCGCAATTGCAAAATTTCTTCATTGAGTCGTTTGGAAACGGTGCTGTAATTTCGCATCAAGGCGAGTCGTCCTAATGAGCGTATTTGTCCTGCTCCTCGAATGATAGCTCCTGCATTTTTGAGGTTTCTTTCTGGGAAAAACTCGGCTGCGTGATCGTTGGCTTTGATAAATTGTAAGCCGTTGGGTACTTGCATATGAACGTACTCATTGGCTTCTAAGGACACTTCTGAATCGTTGTTAAGTCGTATGGGTTTGAACTTGTCGGTGTCCAATGCTAAAAAGCGAACCATCGGCGGGATTTCGCCATAAATAGATTTGATTTTTCCTTTGGCATAAAGTATAGATTTTACGCCTGTTCCTCCTAATCCTATGAAGAGAGATTTTTTTAATGATGGCATATTTTGATGATAAATTATTAATTGTGAATTATTGTTTATTTTTTTTTAGTCCATAGTTTTCAGTCGATAGTCCATCGTTTTTTAGTGACAAGTCGATGGTGACTGGTGGCTTTTTATAAGTGGCAGGTGATAGTAATTTATGGTTTTTTACCTGACTAAAATCCTATGAATTTGATTCAATTCTAAAAATCCTATTCCATTTTTGGTTAGGAGAGAAGGGTTATTACTCTTTCATCGTAATGGGTCTCCCCGCTATTCGCTCTTATAAATGCAGCCTATGCCACAAGTCGAAAAGACTTGCGGGAGAAAGCTAACGTCTTGCATTTATACCGATACTATCGGGTCTATGTGGTTGAGGTTGGGACTTCTTAGTTCCAGTTTCATCCTAAAGAAGGAAGTAAAGTTTTTTTCGGTTCTGTCGTGGCTTCATCCTAAAGTATGAAGTAAAACTTTTTGCGGTTCTGTCGTGGCTTCATCCTAAAGTATGAAATAAAGTTTTTTTGCTTTGATTAATCTTTTTAGTAATTGGCAAACCAAGTTCGATAATCTTCGACCATTTGATAGTTGGGACTATTTTTATCTAAGACTTCCAAATCAAATAATG
>JAHDBB010000649.1 GCA_020630635.1 Chitinophagales bacterium | reverse complement strand
ACCGATTTCTGTAAGAATGTACCCCAAGTTAAGTTGTCTTTTCCTTTTTTGACAGCCTTCGCTCGTTCAATCGCTACATTTGCTGCTGTTTCTACCACCCATTCAAAGTTTTCTTCTCCGACGGAATGACGGTCTGCATCGGGAGCAGGATTGCAAAAGTCAATGGCATACGGGATTCCATCTCTTACTGCAAATTCTACCGTATTGAAATCGTATCCTAAGCCTGCATTTAATTTAACAACGTACTTTTCAATAAGTTTCAATAACTTAGGATCGGTGTTGACCTCTTCTTGGATATAACGAAGATGGTGAGGATTGCGTGGCTCATAAGGCATGATTCGTACATTGTTTCCTCCAATACAATAGCAACGGAAATAAGAATCAAACTTTATTTCTTCTTGCAACATCATCACCAATTGTCCTGTCTCTTGATATGTCTTAAAAAAGTGATCCATATCTTCTACTTTGTAAACATTTTTCCAGCCTCCACCAGAGAAAGGCTTGAAGTAGGCAGGAAAACCGATGTATTCAAAGATTTCTTCCCAAGCCAATGGAAAGGCTAAATTTCTAAAAGAATTGCCATCTGTGTTATCGGGATGTTGATTAGATGGCAGTAAAACCGTTTTGGGTACAGGTACTTTTAACTTCGTCGCTAAAGCGTTGTTAAAAAACTTCTCGTCTGCACTCCACCAAAAAGGATTGTTGATAACGGCTGTTCCGCATAAGGCGGCATTTTTGAGAAAAGCTCTGTAAAAGGGAACGTCTTGTGATATACGATCAATGATGACGGCATAATCAGTGGCTTCTCCTTGTACGACTTTTTCAATGGAAACCGCTTCTGCTGTAATTCCTCTTACTTTTTTGCTATTGACACGCTCTATAAAAGCGGCTGGAAAGGTGTTTTCCTGTCCAAAAAGAATTCCTATTTTTTTCATTAGTATGTTTGTTGTGTTGATTTTAATTAGTTTTGGTTCTTTTCTTAGTTTTGGGGCGAAAGGGGACGTTTCGGTTCTTTTCGTGCTTTTGGGGACGAGGGGACGTTTTTGATTTTTTGTTTCAAAGACAAGTTGTTTCGATTATTAAAAGAATCCGTCCCCTTACGTCACATCGTCCCTTTACGCCCCTATTAACTCTGGTACTAAGAAATACTGTCCTCAACCCAGTTAGCCCCGATAGTAGTGGTATTCGTGTCTGACGCATTGGCTTTGTAAAACGTGGGCGACACGAATAAGAACGGATAGCGGGACTTTCCGTAGCGACGAAGCATTTAACAGTTCGCTCCTAAAAAATTAGATCGCACGAAATGAACTTCAACTATCGACTCTTGAAACTATTGTTTTATCAAAGAAAGGTAGTGTGGGAACATCTTTCTCCAAAGCGGCCAATCGTGTTTTTCCCAACCACGAACATCCAGCCAATGATTGACATTTTTGTGCTTTAACATAGCCGACATATCCTGATTCGCAACCAAACAAATATCCCATTCTGATGTACCCAAAACAATGTTCATATTCCATAAATTGGGGTCTTGTAAATTGGGTAAAAAGTCGGGCGGATTGTTGAAATAGACATTGCTGTCATAGTAGCCATTTAAGTGAGATTTGATGTCAAAGGCTCCACTCATAGAGAAAAGATAAGCAACTTTTTCGGGATGTTTGAAAGCGAAATTGGTCGAATGATAACCGCCAAAACTACATCCAGCAACTGCGACTCTACTGTGTCCTGTCTCATGCATAATACGAGGGATCAGCTCTTTGTTCAGCATATTGTCGTAGCAAATATGGTTGTGAACCCGTCCCTGTGGAGGAATGGATTTGTTGTACCAACTCAGTCGATCAACACTATCGGGACAGTAAATTTTGATCAGTCCTTGTTCCAAAAACCATGAAGCCGAATCTATCAGCTTAAAGTCTTTGTTTTCTCGATAGCTACCCATAGAGGTTGGAAATAAAACGACAGGGTAGCCGCTGTGCCCAAAAACGAGCATCTCAAAGTCTTTGCTCAATTCTTGGGAATACCATTTAAAATATTGTTCTTTCAAGGTTTATAATTTTTTAGGGCGCAAAGGTAAAGTTTTATAATTTATTATGATATAAAAATTTCTTTAAATTTAATCCATCATTTGGAAAACTTTATGGATATACGTCACTATTTTTGATTATTAAAATAAAAAATGTAATAATATGATTCGTTTCTTTAGGCGTTTTGTCAAGACTCCTCCAAGCTTTCAAAAGACTTTTATCTTTACTTCCAAGATATTGAGACGGACCGTTAGAATGGAGGTATTTTTTCCACCCAACTTCAAAAATTCTAAAGTATATCCGCTCCTTTTGCTCAATGACGGTCAAGACTTGGCGCAGATGAACTTAGTGGATACTTTGAAAAAATTGTATCAACAAAAAGCCATCGTTCCCATCTTAGTTATCGGTATCCATGCTGCCAATCGTATCGAAGAATATGGTACAGCAAAGGTATTGGACTATCAAAATAGAGGAAAAAAGTCCGCTGATTACCAACGTTTTCTCTTAGAAGAACTCATTCCTTTTGTTCAAAAAAAAGAACGCCTTCAAGGTTTTACGGAAATGGTGGTGGCAGGTTTTTCTTTAGGCGGATTATCTGCATTTGATACCATTTGGAACCATCCTACTCGATTTGGAAAAGTGGGTGTATTTTCTGGAGCCTTGTGGTGGCGAAGTAAAAAGTTTGATCCTCAAAATCCTGATGCGGATAGGATTCTTCATACCTCTGTCGAGCAAGGTAAATTATTCCCTCATCTCCAATTTTGGTTTCAAGCTGGCACAGAAGATGAAAAGGAAGATCGTAACAACAATGGTGTCATTGATGCGATTGACGATACATTGGATTTGATCCATCTTTTAGAAACCAAAGGCTATGAAAGAGGCCAACAGATTCGATATGTGGAGGTTGAAGGAGGCATTCATCATCCAAGCACTTGGGCAAAGGTGATGCCCGATTTTTTAACGTGGAGTTTTGGAAAATGAATGAACTTTATCTATCCAATTCCCATAAAATACCTTTATCTTTGCGGCTTGAATTTGGTTTTAATGAATGATACGTAGATGGTGACTTACTGTTACGGTTCCTCTTCATCCATCCTAGAAATAGGATTTATAAGATTTTAGGATTAGCTTAATTTTTTCGGTTCTGTTCTTATTTTTTCTTTTTAGGAGCGAAGGGTCGGGTGCGTTGTCGTCAAGGAAAGTCCCGCTATCCGTTCTTATTCGTGTAGCCTACATTTTATGAAGCCAACGCTTCCTACACGAATACCACTACTATCGGGGCTAGATCGTTGAGGTCTGAACTTATTAATTCTTGGAAGAAGTGATAATTTGACGTGAAGGGACGAGATTTAGGATTCATTCGATTCTTTCTTTATATAAAACTAAATCACTTGTCACT
>JAHDBB010000648.1 GCA_020630635.1 Chitinophagales bacterium | reverse complement strand
AAATCGCTCGACATTGAGCAGGAGTCAAAGGCACTCTCGAATCAGGTGGCACTTTCCCCTCTCGAATCAATCCAATATGTACTTTCTTCATAATATTTCAGTCTTTTGATTAATTAACATTTAGTGACATGTGGATAGTGGCTTTTCGGCTCTTTCTTGATTTTTCTTTCTTAGGAGCGAACTTTGAGTGCTTCGTCGTGATGGAAAGGCCCGCTATCCGTTCTTATCACCAAAAGCTTTGCATTCTACCGCAAGTCTTTTCGACTTGTGGTCGCAAGCCACATTGGTGATACCACTTCTATCGGGGCTATATGGTTGAGGACAGAACGTTTATGCTTAAAGGGACGAACTGTTTATCTTTTATATGTTGGGACGAATGTGGCGTAAAGGGACGTTGCTTTTATAAATCGAAATAACTTGTCATTGAGCAAAAGTAAAAACGTCCCATCGCCCCAAAACCACAAACAGAACCCAAACATCCCCTTACGTCCCTTTTTAAAACGTCCCATCACCCCAAAACCACGAACAGAACCGAAACGTCCCCTTACGTCCCTTTTTAAAACGTCCCATCGCCCCAAAACCACAAACAGAACCACACTATGGACCATTGACCATCAACTATGGACCAATATTAAAACTTCAAAAACGCTTCCATTTGTCCATGCATTACCTTCAAAGTATCTTCATGATTAAAACTTCCATCCTCATCCAACAAACCGCCAATACCCGAAATCGGCAACTTCTGTTGTAATACATCCACTTTGATATAATTCAACATATTAGTCAAAGTATCCAAGCCTCTCAAATTTCCTGCTCGACCCGATGAAACACCTGTCAAACTCGCCTTTTTGCCATAAAAAGCCTCTTTTATATCACAAGCATCAATCAATAACTTAAAAATGCCAGGAAAACTTCCATTATATTCGGGCATTACAATCACCAACTTTTCAGCAGGAGCCAAGTATTTATTTTGTAATTCGACAAGCGATTCAGACCGTTCAGCATACATATTGGGATGTATAAAGTCCAAAGGCAAAGTGGTCAAATCAAATAGTTGTACTTCCACTCCTTTTTCTACCAAATAATCATAATATTTTTGAGCAACTTTTAAGGTATTACTACCAGCTCTATTAGTTCCAGATATAACTGTTATCATTTTATATATTTTTGATGCAAAAATAACTTTTAAACACTGTATAACAAATCTCCTAACACTTTTATTCCTATCTTAAGGAATAGATAGGAAATAAATGTACATTTCTCAACAAAAAGATTTTTTAACTCTACAAGGCAAAAAACGTAGGAATAGCAGGGCTATTACGAGGCTTTTTAACGATGTAGATTGAAAAATATTAAAGTTGAAAATAAACATTTATTTTTGTTCTATTCCTAATATAAATTCATATTTTCATTGTCCTTAACAATTTTGTATCTTTACCCCCAAACAATTTTAAATATGAAATTCACATTCTACGGACATGCTTCGTTTTCATTAGAAACAGAAGGTAAACACTTGGTTTTTGACCCATTTATCACTCCTAATGAACAAGCAAAAGACATAGATATAAACAAGATCAAAGCGGATTATGTTCTCATCTCACATGGACACCAAGACCACGTGGTGGATGCCTTAGCCATTGCTCAAAACAATGATGCGACGATTATTTCTAACTTTGAAATCGTCAGTTGGTTTGGAGAACAAGGACATGCCAAAGGACATCCTATGAATCACGGTGGTCAATGGCAATTCGATTTTGGAAAAGTAAAATACACCAACGCTGTTCATTCAAGTGTTTTACCGGATGGAACGTATGGCGGAAATCCTGGTGGCTTTATCATCGAAACTCCTAATCTCAACATTTATTATGCGGGTGATACAGCTCTCACAATGGATATGAAGCTCATTCCAATGTGGACTCAATTAGACTATGCCATCTTACCCATCGGTGACAACTTCACGATGGGCATTCAAGATGCGGTATTGGCAGCAGAATTTATCAACTGCGATAAAATCATCGGTGTACATTATGATACTTTTGGCTTTATCAAAATCGACCATGAACAAGCCAAAGCAGCCTTTGCAGAACATAATAAGACACTACATTTGCTCAATATTGGGGAAAGTATAGAGCTAAAATAAAGGATTCTTTAAAGATTTTTTATGATTTATAATCAAAAACAGATCGTATCTGTTCCTACTTATTTTGGGAAAACTTTTAGAGAATCAAATAACTTCAAATTCAATATCAATGGGACGAATAATATCCATAGCCAATCAAAAAGGAGGAGTCGGTAAAACTACAACTTCTATCAATCTAGCAGCCAGTTTAGGGGTGTTGGATGCCAAAGTATTGCTTATCGACGCAGACCCACAGGCAAACTCTACCTCTGGTGTCGGTGTCAATCTAGAAGAAACTGTCGGCAAAAGTATTTATGAATGTCTGATTGGAGAAGCAGAACCGCAAGAATGTATCGTGGATACCAATTCGCCTAATCTTTACTTACTTCCCTCCCACCTTGATCTAGTAGGAGCCGAAATTGAGTTTATCAATTATCCAGAACGAGACTATATTTTAAAGAAGATGATCGAAAAGGTCAAGGATGAATATGACTATATCTTGATAGATTGTTCGCCGTCATTAGGACTGATCACTATCAATGCGTTGAGTGCTTCTGACTCTGTAATCATCCCTGTACAATGTGAATATTTTGCGTTAGAAGGTTTGGGTAAATTGCTTAATACCGTCACCATCGTCCAAAAGCGTTTGAATCCAGACCTTTTGATCGAAGGAATTGTATTGACGATGTATGATGGTCGCCTTAAATTGTCGAATCAAGTAGTGGAAGAAGTCAAACGACATTTTAAAGGATTGGTTTTTGATACGCTTATCCATCGGAATGTTCGATTGGGTGAAGCTCCTAGTTTTGGAAAAACGGTCATTATGTATGACATCAACAGTAAGGGAGCTATCAATCATATTAATTTGGCGAAGGAGTTGTTGGAGAAGCATAAGCAGAATGGGGTAAAATCGTAGATTATAGGTCTATAGTTGATGGTCAATAGTCCATAGTACGGTTCTTTTCGTGGTTAAGGACAAAAGTTTTTTGAATCAAAGACTAATAAGTTTTACTCAATTCTTTAGGATTGAGCTATACAAAATCCTATTAGCACTAAAAAGTCCCTACCTCAACCAACTAGCCCCGAATGAGTTAAATTCTAATTTTTAATTTTAAAAATTCTAAAGCGGTTCAGTTACTATGGGTTAAAACCGCAACCAACTAGCCCCGAATGAGTTAAATTTTAATTTTAAAATTCTAAAACAGTTCAGTTACTATCGGTTGAAACTGCAACGAACTAGCCCCGAATGAATTAAATTCTAATTTTTAATTTTAAAATTCTAAAACAGTTCAGTTACTATCGGTT
>JAHDBB010000647.1 GCA_020630635.1 Chitinophagales bacterium | reverse complement strand
AATAAAAATCGGTCCGACTAACGTCTAGACCGATTTTTTGAAAAACAGATTGATAAAAAGCATTGGTTCCCTACACCAACACTTTAAGGAATAATATAATTTGATTATCCCTATAGAAATGAAAAACAGATTGTTTTGATTTTTGTTCTAGCTTTGTGCTTCTTTTTTATTCACGCCACAATAATACGCACATATTTGACTTATTATTTGTCTTTGGGCTTACAAAAAACAACTACTTCTCGAAAATTTGACCTTTTTTAACATATTTTTCTTGTTTTAGCTCAAAAAACTAAACATTTATATACATAAGCCTTAAGAGATTCAGTAAATTTAAAATTTATAGGTTATTGTTATATTGTAAATCTTAATTTGTTTATCTTGGGATTGCTATGAAGGAATGGTGAAAAAATAATCTGTATAACTAAACTTTGACATTTTCTAATCTCCTACGTTGAAAAGCCTCATTGTAGCCCTGCTACAACTTCATTTTTCGTCTTGTATATTAAAAAACCTCTTAGTTGAAGTTGTACACTTTATTTTTAAACCATTCCTAAGTAAAACAACAAAAATAAGTTATTCCATGTGACATCGACATTTTCCGATTTTTGGCGTTGAAAATACTCGTCTTAGCCCTGCTATGACTCCGTTTTTCGCCTAAAAAATCAGAAAATCTCTTAGTCTCATTTTGGAATACTTTATTTCTGATCTTTCACTAAGACTGGGAACAGTTTTTTTTCCTAAAACAAAATTAAGAATCAATGAAGAAAATTTTATCTCTCATGAGCCTGTTGTGTTGTATGGCAGTTTATGGACAACATACCGTAACAGGCACGATTACAGATAGTGACAATATCCCTTTGCTGGGGGTTAATGTCATTGAAAAAGGAACCAATCACGGGGCAGTGACTGATTTTGATGGTAAATTTAAAATTGAAGTAAGCGATCCTAATAGTGCCATTTCTCTTAGTTATATTGGCTATGAAAGTCAAGATGTTAAGGTTGATGGACAAACAGATCTGGCTATTATTATGAATGAAGGAGTGGACTTAGGTGAAGTACAAGTAGTCGGCTCTAGAAGTTATAAGCGTTCTTCTACGGATTCTCCTGTTGCAGTAGATGTGATTAATATTTCCGAACTACCAACCCGTAATGGACAGGTGGAAATCAATCAAATATTGCAATATGCCGCCCCTTCTTTTAATGCTTCTAAACAATCGGGTTCGGATGGTGCAGACCATATTGATCCTGCTTCGTTAAGAGGGTTGGGACCCGATCAAACATTGGTACTGATCAACGGTAAAAGACGGCATCAATCTTCTCTTATCAATGTATTTGGAACGAGAGGACGAGGAAATACAGGAACGGACTTAAATAATATCCCTGCTTCGGCTATTAAGCGTATTGAGGTGTTGAGAGATGGTGCTTCTGCTCAATATGGCTCGGATGCTATCGCTGGTGTAATCAATATTGTGTTGAAAGACAACGTAGGGGAAGTTTCTGGAAACATTACCTATGGCGCACATAGCACCAATGCAGCAGGTGATTGGGAGGATGGCACGCCTAATGCTGGTGGTGAAAATCGCTTATATGATGAAGACCGTAGTTTTGATGGCAATACGATTAAGGTAGAAGCCAATTATGGTTTGCCCATTGGGGAACAAGGGGGATTTGCCAATATGACAACGGAGTTACTTTCTAGAGATCGTACGTTGCGACCTGGTGCGCCTTGGCGTTTAGGATATGGAGAAGCTGGGGTAGATGGATTCAACTTTATGATCAATTCGGCTGTTCCTATCAGTGATAAAACAGATGTTTATGCTTTTGGTGGACGTAATTATCGAGATACCGATGCTTATGCTTTTACAAGAGATCCCGAAGAAGCTCGTACAGTTGCCAGTATTTATCCAGATGGATTTACGCCTCGCATTACTTCCATCATTACGGATGGTTCTGCTTCTATGGGCGTTAGACACGAATTAGATAATGGCTGGAATGTGGACTTTAACAATACTTTTGGAAAAAACCGTTTCCACTACTTTATCAAAAATACCAATAATGCCTCTTTAGAATCTGCTTCTCCTACCGACTTTGATGCAGGTGGACATAGTCTTGCTCAAAATACAACAGGCTTGGATTTTACCAAGTTTTTTGATGGAGCTTTAGAAGGAATCAATGTAGCATTTGGGGCAGAATACCGTACTGAAAATTTCCAGATTTTTGCAGGAGAAGAAGGCTCTTATGCGACTTATGATGTCAATGGATTAGCCATTATTGGTCCCAACCAAGAAACGCCTGTCGATAGTCTTTCGGGAGAAGAGCGTCCTGGTGGTTCACAAGGTTTTCCTGGTTACAGTGTGGCTAATGAAGTAGATCGAAATCGTTCCAACATTGGCTTTTATTTAGATAGTGAATTTAATATTACCGATGCGATTTTATTGGGTGGTGCTGTTCGCTTTGAAAATTATAGCGACTTTGGTGAAACCTTTAATTATAAAGTAGCAACGAGAATTAAATTGATTGATAACCTTGCCCTTCGTGGATCGGTTTCGACAGGCTTCCGTGCGCCTTCTTTGGCACAAATTTACTATAACTTACGCTTTACGAACTTTGTAGGTGGAGATGCAAGAGAGGTTTTGTTATCAGCCAACAATAGCCCTGTTACCAGAGGGTTTGGTATTGGTGAATTGCAGCAAGAAACGGCTTTTAATGCAAGTGCTGGTATCACTTTTAATTTTAAGGGTTTGACTGCTACCATTGATGCCTACTCGATTGATGTTAAGGATAGAATCGTTTTGACTGAATATTTTGATGCGGAAGAATTGGGTCTAAATGTCGTGGCTGCTCAATTCTTTGCCAATGGTGTGGATACCAAAACGCAAGGGGTTGATGTGGTTTTAAATTATCGACAATATTTAGGTGAAAATAAATTGACGATAGGTGTTGCTGGTAATTTTAATAATATGACAATTGAAGAAATCCACAATGGAGATTTGGATGCGGATACCTTCTTTGGTCCAAGAGAGCAGTTCTTTTTACAGGCTTCGGCTCCTGACTATAAAATAGGCGTAAATGCAGGATTTTCGACCCCTATTTTTAATGTTGCTTTGGGTCTTACTCAATTTAGTGAAGTGACGATTTTGGATTGGCAGAGTTATGAGTCAGATGATGATTATGACAGTCGTGACGCTCGTTTTGAAGCGGCTAAAGATGTCTATGAAGCGGCGATGGTTTTGGATGCAAGTGTGAGTGTCAATATCTTGGATAATTTGACTTTGACTGTCGGTGGTAATAATATTTTGAATGCATATCCTACGATTCAAGATGATTGGACGGATTCGGGAGGTTATTGGGATTCTGTGCAGATGGGAACGTCTGGTGCTTACTTCTTTGGTCGATTGGGGGTTAAGTTTTAATGATGAATGATAAATTATGAATGGTGA
>JAHDBB010000039.1:20211-21315 GCA_020630635.1 Chitinophagales bacterium | reverse complement strand
ATTTTTACAAAAGCCACCCGGTGGGATGCGATATACAGGAAAATTTACATTAAATTCTTTACAATATCGCCTAATATGGGCATCTATTTCTTCTACAGAATAGCGAAGAGAGAAATGTCCCAAGATCAAGCGGTCAATATTGAGCGAAGCAGTATGATAAAGAACTTCTTCCAAAGTACTGTGTCGATTGTGTTGTTTTTCAAATTCGGGCGTTTCTTTCTTACTTAAAAAAGTAGCTTCATGGATCAAAGTAGAAGTGTTATCCCATTGCTCAAAGTTTTCGGCTGGTGTATCTCCCGAATATCCCAAAACCTTTTCTTTGACGACATTGGTGATGGCTTCTTGGCCTTTTTCACGACTCAATTGAGCGATGGTTGAGTTGGGGAGACCTTTATATTGTTCCTTTAACTTGCGTTTTTCTGACTGAATCAAAAACCCAAAACTTTTGGCTAAGGGATTGTTTTTCAAGACATGATTGTTTTTAAGTGGAGTCGCCTTTAAGTTTTGCTTAATCACAATCTCACTATTTTCCTCAATACCGACCCATTGGACAGGCTCAATATGTGGATCAAAGTTTTTGGAAAATTCTGCTAAAAAAGGGAAAGACCCACTGTCTTTGGGATGATAAATCGTCGGTAAACCATCTCTTGAATTTAACTGTATCAACTGCAATAAGCCTGTGATGTGGTCTCTATCCGCATGAGAGATCAACACTTTCTTGATTTTACGAGACTTTTGGTGGAGACAAGCCGTCAGCCCATCGCCAGCGTCTAATAAAAGCCCCCACTCTTCGATAAAATACCAAGTGGCAAAAAGAGCTGTAGAGTAGGCGGTAATGGTAAGATTCATGGGTTTTTCGGTATTTGATACCCTTATTGTACCTTATTTGGTGGATAAAAGTTCCCTTGGGTTGGTATCTCTTATCCCTATTCAGAAGTTGAGACCGTCCCCAACTAGCCCCGATAGTAGTGGTATTCGTGTGAAGCGTTGGCTTCCTAAAACGTTGGCAGCACGAATAAAAACGGATAGCGGGACTTTCCATCACGACGAAGCACAGAACCCTTCGCTTCTAGCCAAAAAGATGAATAGGATGATAGGATTTTT
>JAHDBB010000039.1:0-20111 GCA_020630635.1 Chitinophagales bacterium | reverse complement strand
ATAGGATTTTTAGTATTGAACTGAAACGTCCCATCGTCCCAACACCAAGAAATAAACCACAACGTCCCATCGTCCCATATAAAAAACTATTGACTATGGACTCAAAAAACTAACACTGAATATTGATATTTGTCAGGATTCCATTGATAAAAGTAAGGGTTTGTGTCTCCAACAATTGACCCTTATCATTTTTAATCTCATAGATAGATTTCATCGTTTGTCCATCCTTGTTAATATCCTTATTGATGTGACTTGGTTTTCCCAAAATCTCTTGGACCATATCAGCCTTCATACCAATTTCCAACTTGCCCTTATGGATCAAAGGGCCCCATTCCTCCCCATATTTTTTAATCAACTCTTGCAAACGATCATCGACAGGCGTAGCAGCTTTGTCCTCACCAGCCAATTGAAGGAAAAGGTAAAGAAAGACAAATATGACAAGACCAATCCAGAGTTCCATGACTTAAAAATAGCGATTTTTTGACAATAAAAAAAGCCTCACCATAATTGGCAAGGCTTCTAACATTATTTTTTTGTACGGAAAATGGCAAAAAATACTAAGGTCTAAAACCACATTAATCATTCACCATTAACAATTAGTCATTCTCTTAAACATCATAAATTTCCTCAATCGCATCTGCATATTTTTCCAAAACCACTTTACGTTTTACCTTCATCGTCGGGGTCAATTCGCCATCTTCAATCGTCCAAACATTGGGAAGCAATTTGAAACGCTTGATCTTTTCAATCTTAGAAAAATGTACATTGTATTCATCACAAATCTCTTGGAACTTATCCTCCACCGCTTGAAGTTTGACCATCTCATTCATCGTTCCATGTGGCAAGCCTTTTTGCTTACAAAAAGCTCGTAAGTTATCTTCACTTGGGACAAATAAAGCACCAACAAACTTACGGTCATTGCCCGTCACCAACATTTGCTCAATCAAAACAGACTCACAAAACTTATTTTCAATCGGTTGAGGAGCGACATACTTACCACCAGAAGTTTTAAACAATTGTTTGATTCTATCGGTAATTTTCAAGTATTTGCCATCGACAAAAGTACCGACATCTCCCGTATGTAACCAGCCATCTGCATCAATGGTTTCAGCCGTCGCATCAGGACGTTTGTAATAACCTTGCATGATATTCGGACCTTTGGCAAGAATCTCCCCATTTTTCGGGTCAATTTTAATCTCAACACCAGGAATCGGGCGACCAACCGAACCGATATAAGCGTCATTGTCTTCAAAACGGTCAATGGTCAATACAGGCGAAGTTTCTGTCATTCCATATCCTTGACGAACAGGAATACCAGCCGCATTAAAGACCCTTGCCAAACGTTGTTGCAAGGCAGCAGCTCCCGTAATAATTCCTTTCACTTCTCCACCCAATGCTTCCTTCCATTTGCTAAAAATGAGCTTTCGGGCTACATTGAGTTTCATATCATAGGCCAATCCACGATTGCGATGATCCCAGTTATCTCCTAAATCCATTGCCCAGAAAAACAGCTTGCGTTTAGTTCCTGTCAAGCTATTGCCTGTCGCCATGATTTTGTCATAAACCTTCTCCAACAGACGAGGAACCGTAGAGAAATAATGAGGCTTCACCTCTTTCAAATTATCGGCAACAGTATCTAAACTTTCGGCATAGTAAATAGAACAACCATTATAAATGTACGTGTAAATAACGGTTCGTTCAAAGATGTGACAAAGCGGTAAGAAACTCAAATTTCGGTTGCTGGAATCCAATGGCAATACTTGGCTCACAGACATAGAGTTGCTCAAAATATTTTTGTGTGAAAGCATCACTCCTTTGGGAACCCCTGTTGTTCCAGAGGTATAAATGATGCTTGCCAAATCATCAGGCTGTACTTGTTGTTTGGCTGCTTCTACATCATCAAAAGGTCCATCTTTAGCCAAGTCCAAAAGCTCTTGATAATTTTTAGCCATTGGGATTTCATCGAATGTATAAATAGTTCCCAAAGAAGGAACATCCTCTTTAATATCACTTACTTTCCCCAATAAGTCTGCGTTGGCAACAAAAGCCATTTTGATTTCTGCATTATTAAAGATAAACTTATAATCCTCTCTTGTAATAGTCGGATAAATGGGTACATTGACGGCTCCAATTTGCAAAATTGCCAAGTCCATAAAGTTCCATTCTGGACGATTGGGAGAAATCAAAGCAATCTTATCATCTTTTTTGACTCCCAATTTAATTAAGCCCAAACTAAGGCGATTGACGACATCAATAACCTCTTGCGTGCTATACTTTTTCCAACTTCCATCCGATTGTTTGGCAGCAAAAGTATCTTCTTGGGGGAATTTTTTGAGCTGATATTCGATAAGGTCAAAAAGTCTGGTCGGTTTGTTCATATTTTTGATAGTTTAATTTTTATCCGTAAAGATTTTCTCTCCACTGATGTTTTTCTTGTTATTTAGGAGAGAACAGGTGTTGCTTCGTCGCAATGGGGCTTCCCGCTATCCGTTCTTATCACCAAGCCGCCCGAACCCTTTAGCCAATCCTCGTTGGTGATACCACTACTATCGGGTCTATTTTGGTCTGGAGAGAACGCTTCCCTAGCTGAACTAATTAAAATTTAGAATTTAATCCATTCGGGTCTAGATCATTGAGTCCCAACAAATCTTAAAAATAACGAATTATTATTTTTGGACAAAATCTTGGTACAAAAAAACCCGATGTTCGATAAAAAATGAACATCGGGTTTAGTAAATTTTGTCTTATTGATAGGAATAGTCAAACGATTGGTTTAATTATCCCCGCCACGTTGTACAGCAGAATAATTGATTTTCAAAGCTCCTGCTTTTCTCAATTCCTTCTTTACATCTGTAATGATTCCCATTTTAACATCTTGATCCACTTTCAAAGAAGTAGTCATTTTGTTTTGGAGTTTTTCATCCAATTGAGAACGTTCATCTTGGATAAAACTAATGATATCTTCCTTATCTGCAAAAGCATCATTGAGTTGGATTCTTGGAGCCGTACCAAACTTTTCGGTATATTTGGGAGTCGGCTTACCAATATAAATAGAACTTACCAATGATTTTTTTTCCAGCTTTTGAAGCTCAGTTGCTTTGGGATATTTGACATTGACCAATTGCTCCGTTTCCCTCATTACAGTTACAACCATAAAGAAGAATAAAAGCATGAAGACAATATCAGGTAAGGAAGCAGTCGAAATTTTGGGCGTTTTTTTGCCCCCTTTTTTTCTAAACATAATGAAAGTTTTATAAGATTAAAGAATGATTAAATAGAGTGACAAGTGAAATGTGATCAATGATTTTTTAGGTTATAAAAAATCGAAAGTATCCTTTTTTATGTCAACTCAACGTTATAACAACGCCATCATTCTCTAAAAACTTTTTTAAATTAATTCATAAGATTGTCACTTTTCGTTCCCAAAATCAGTTGGGTCTGCTTCTGACAATTTCAATGGATAAATATCTCGAATTTCCCTTTGTTGATCCTTTGACAAATCGTTATAGTTGACTCCAAACTTAGATTGAGACTTTTTGTTTCTCAAATCATTATAAGCAGCCCTTACTTCATTATAGACCTCGATATAACGGTTGTAGCTAGTTCCTTTATCATTTTGTAAAGACACTACTGCATCTTGAGGCGAATCTGAAAAATCAGGATCTCTACCATTGTTATCCACATGTTTGATAGCCAGTTCCTTCAACTCCTTTACATCCATAATTTCACCTTCCACTAAGAGTTGATCCTTAGCGTTTACCAAGATTTCCAAAACATTTTTCTGCTTAATCTTCACGTCAATTTCTTCTTGATTTGGAACATAAGGAGGGAGCGTTACAAGGATTCCTTTATCAATATCCATCGTTGTGGTTACAAGGAAGAAGATCAATAAGAGGAAAGCGATATCAGCCATCGAACTGGCGTTTATTTCGGGTACTTCTCTTTCTTTTTTACGTGCCATATACTCAAGGATTTATCGGACGAGGTTAATCAGTTCTAAGACGACCCAAGATACTACCGCAACCGCAATTAGTACTAAGGAGACAACAATGCCTGTAGTCACATACTTTAATAAATTAGGTGTAACATCAGCATAAGTTGCTCTTTCGAATACGGTCCCCGCAATATCTCCACTAGCAGTGGTATAAACGAAGAAAATAATACCCACTAATAGTGCAATAGCAATGATACTTTTGATCGCTTGTTTGGGACTCATCAACGATTGTATTACAGAAAATAAAAAGGCTAATCCTGCTGCAACTAAGGTCAAGATGACAGCAGCAGGTATTCCCGTATTTACTACAAACTCTTCCATAGTTTTTTAGATTTTAGCTCTTTTATAACGAGCAAGTAAGTCAATGAGATTGATAGAAGCATCTTCCATATTATTTACAATTCCATCAATTTTAGAAACGATGTAGTTATAAAAAATTTGAAGAATGATCGCTACAATCAATCCGAATACTGTTGTTAAAAGTGCGACCTTGATACCTCCCGCAACCAAACTTGGAGAAATATCACCAGCCTCTTCAATCGCATCGAATGCCCCGATCATACCTAGTACCGTTCCCATGAACCCAAGCATTGGTGCAAGTGCGATAAATAAGCTCAACCAAGGTAAGCCTCTTTCTAAACGGCCCATTTGGACAGAACCTTGAGCGACAATGGATTTTTCAGCTACATCAATACCTTCATCCATCTTTTCAAGACCCTGATAGAAGATATTGGCAACAGGACCACGAGTCGCTTTACAAACTTGTTGTGCGCCGTCCAAATCACCATCGTCTAACTTTGCAGAAATCTTGCGTAATAATTTGTTGGTATTAGTAGAAGCGAGGTTTAACGAAATGATACGTTCAATGGCAATGGCTAATCCCAAGATAAGGCAAATTAATACCAAGCTCATAAACTCCCATCCACCATCTATGAAATACTTTTTCATAATTTCTAAGCCTCCAGCAGCAATACCGCCTGCGTCTTGTGCGCTTAGATTGGTGCTTATTCCAAGTAGTAAAATGCTCATTGGGAGCATTGAGGTTAGGAATCTTTTCATTTTTTCGGTTTAGTTTTATTAAATAATAATTTTCAAAATTCTCATAGTTGAAGAGTTTTAGGAAAGTAAACAATTACTTTTCCATGAGTAATGATTGAACAGCAGATTCCTCATTAATAATAAAGAGACTTTTTGATATACTGAGACAAAAAACTTAGTCTTGAAGAATCAAGATGAGGCTTTTCAACCAAATAGATCATAAAGTATCACAATTAAAATGTGGAAGTTGTTTTTTTCTCATTACTTAAAAAGCCAAGATACAGATAAATCTTTATTTTATATTGGCTTTTATCTTATTTTTCTAAAAATAATAGCGGAGAGTGAGGGATTCGAACCCTCGATACCCTTGTGGAGTATACACACTTTCCAGGCGTGCGCCTTCGACCACTCGGCCAACTCTCCTTAATTAAAATTTCTAATTTTGAGCCAAGATGCACAAAAAATGTGAAAAGTCCTTAAAATTATTGATAAAATTTAAGAATGTAAAAAATAAAGACTCAAAAATTATTGATTATTCGAGGACTAGTGATTTTATAAACGGGTTTCATTGGCGCACTCTTATATCAGGAGTGTCATAGTAATGCTAGAAAAATCTTGCACATACTTTATATTATAACAACTTGCATACCAAAAACGGAGATTTGATGATTTTTTTAGGGATTAGAGAGATTGGGTAATCGAAAAAATGCTAACTTAAAGTCTTTACCTTTGTCAATCTAATCCTCCATTAGCTATGCGTTTGTTCAAAATAGTTGTTTTTTTATCCTTGATACTGTTGGTTCTTTTTATTGCTTATACCTTGATCTCGACGGGTTTTTTTAGAACGATTGAGCCAACAGGGCATACCACAATATTCAAAAAGGTTCCTGTTAAAGGAGCGGAAGATATAATGGTGAGTTCTGTAGATAGTTTTGCGTTGATTTCGGCTACAAGTAGGGTAACATACCCACCTGAAGTAGAAGAAATAGGCAGTCTCTTTTTGATGGATTTAAAATCCCCTCATTATCAACCCATTCCTTTGACAGCTTCTTTAAAATTGCCTTTTGCACCACATGGTATCTCATTTTTTAAGAAAGCGGATGGCAATTACCAAGTAATGGCTATCAATCATATCAAAGAAGGCCATTCAATAGAAGTTTTTGAGTTAATGGGTAAACAGTTGAATCATATAGAAACTCTAAGAGATGCTTCGATGATTCGTCCCAATGATTTGGTTATGTTGGATGAAAATCGTTTTTATTTTACCAATGATCATGGATATACAGAAGGATTGGGGAAACTGGTGGAAGAGTATACAGGTATTGCTGTATCGAATGTTGTTTTCTTTGATGGGAAAGAATATAGGGA
Source organism: Chitinophagales bacterium (assembly GCA_020630635.1). Lineage (GTDB taxonomy): Bacteria > Bacteroidota > Bacteroidia > Chitinophagales > UBA2359 > JAHDBB01. The sequence continues at coordinate 13,711 of JAHDBB010000039.1, read as the reverse complement.
AGTAGCCGATGGAATTGCTTATGCCAATGGGATTAACTTGGATCGAAAACGAAACTTATTATATGTCGCTTCTCCCAGACATTTTTTAGTTAAAGTCTATACTCAAAATCCAGATGGTTCTCTTTCTTTTGTTGAAAATATTCCTTGTGGTACGGGAGTGGATAATATTGAATTGGATACAGAAGGGAATCTTTGGATTGGAGCGCATCCCAATCTCTTGAAATTTAATGCGTATGCAGCAGGAAAAAGAGAAATCGCTCCTTCTGAAATTATTAAAATCTCTTATCGAAAGAAAGGCGATTATTCAGTAGAAAAAATTTATGTGGAGGATGGTAGCGAAATGTCTGCTTCAACGGTGGCAGCTCCTTTTGGTAATTTGATCTTTGCAGGGAATTTGATGGATGAGAAGTTTTTGATCTTAGAACAAAAATGACATTTACTATGGGGACAGACCGCAACGATCTAGCCCCGATAGTAGTGGTATCGCCCTTGTAGAGCAAATTCAGGAATTTGCTCTACAAGGGCGATAATAACGGATAGCGGGACTTTCCAGTACGATGAAAGACAAACCCTTCGCTCCTAGCCCAAAAGAAGACTAGGATTTTTAGGATTGAGTTTAAAATTCATAGGATTTCTTTTTAACATCCCATCACGAACCGAACTGCAAAGTCACCAGTCACTCTCACTTGTCACTAAAAAACTATTGACCATCGACAGTGGACTTTTATATCATCCAATTAAGAAACAATCTTACTGGCATTGGCAAAGCTTTTGAAAAGCTGTCGTGCATTTTGGGTAGTCACTTTGGCTACTTCATCCAATGAAATACCTTTGGCATCCGCTATTTTTTGAGCAATCAACGGAATGTGCATACTTTCATTGCGAGAGCCTCGATGTGGGGTAGGAGCAAGGTAAGGTGAGTCAGTTTCCAAAACCAAATGCTCTAAAGGAATCTGAGCGACGGTCTTGTCAACGCCTGCATTTTTGAAGGTGACAACTCCACCAATGCCCATATAAAAACCACCCAAAGACATCACTTTCTCTGCATCTTCCAATGAACCTGTAAAGCAGTGAAAAACGCCTGTCAAACGCTCATGGTTGAGTTCTGAAATGACTGAAAAAGTATCGTCAAAGGATTCTCTGGTGTGTAAAATAACAGGAATTTCATACTTTTTTGCCCACTCGATTTGAATGCGAAGAGCGTCTAATTGCTCCTTTTTGAAGGTCAAATCCCAGTGATAATCCAAACCCATTTCTCCAATTCCTGCAAAGATGCGTTCGCCTTCCAATTCTTTTTCGATAATGGCCAATTGCTCTTTATAATCTTCTTTGACTGAACAAGGATGCAAGCCAATCATTGGAATACATTGGTTGGGATATTTGTCGGCTAAGTAATACATGCGCTCAATGCTGTTTTTATCGACATTGGGCAGGTAAAATTGTCCCACTTCTTGGGCTAAGGCTCGTTCAATAACGGCTTCGGCATCGTCTAAAAATTGGGTAGAAAATAAGTGTGTATGTGTATCTATAAATTTCATGCGACTTTTTTTAAAAGCCACAAAGATACATCAGTTTCGATTAAAAGACAATGGTTATTGACGCACTTCAACATCCATATACAGACTCAAAACATCTTGAATATTGCCATAGGTATTTTTAAAATAGTAAGGAAATTGAGCCGTTTTTGCCCAAATGACTCGCTCAATATCTTCTTCTGTTTGAGGTACAAAATCTTGTGATTGGGTAGATTGCATCTCAAACCAATGACTTTCTTTCATTACTCGTTTGCCCTTTTTGGTAAAATACGTATGGTAGGTAATATTGCCCTGTGGCTGTAATTCGATAGGCTTGCCGAGTGTCAAATGCGTCAATCCTGTTTCTTCCTGTACTTCTCTAAGGGCGGTTTCTTCGATGGTTTCCCCTTCTTCTTGATGTCCTTTGGGTAAGTCCCATTTTCCATTTCTAAAAATAAGTAAAACTTCTTGGTTTTCATTGAACACAACCCCACCACCTGCTACATGAAGATCATAACTTTTGAAAAAGAGATACTTGAGGACTTCCAAGTCTTTGTTGTACATGCAGACTGTTTTTTTGCCCTCATAAGATTCCCAACTCATAATAAATTGATTGAGGGCGTTGTCGTTTTCATACTCTATATGCCAAATCAGTGGATTTTTTTTGATAGGTTCCATTTCAGATTCGGCTGCCAATAAAACGCACACATCATTAATGTAGATTTTATACATAAAGGAGTTTTTTAAGTTGATAAAATGAGACATACTTTTCCCATTAGCATGTTGCTGCTTCCAAACAAATGTAGGAACAGATTGAATCTGTTCTGGTTACTTAAAAGCGGCTTTTTTTCAAGCCTTACTCTGATAATTTTGGATGAAATAGTATTTGAGCTTTTCGATATTGTGGTGATAAACGCAAACGGTTTTTTCTCCTTCATAAACCATCCAAGCGTTCATAAAACGTTTGAGTTCTTTTTGGTTTTTATAACGAGTCGTCATAATGGTCGGATCTTTTTTTATATCCGCCAATTGAGATTTGTCTGCCAATAAAACATGAACTTGATTGAGTGTAAATTGATACATAGACATTTATTTTTGCGGTTAAAAAATAGAAGAAAAGCGATGAAGTTGTATTTATTAAAGTAGGCGATTTTTTCTTTTTTAGGAGAGAATGCTAAGTTGCTTCGTCGTGACGGAAAGTCCTGCTATCCGTTCTTATTCGTGTGGCTAGGTTTTGGGCAGCCAACGCTTCACACGAATACCACTACTATCAGGTCTATGGTAGAAAGGTCAGTATCTTTTTCATACTGTTTAGTTTAGTGCATCAAAATAATGATGTTAATATACAAAAAAAATGAGATAAAATCAATAATAAACGCAACATAACTCAAAAAGAAAACCCCCATTTAGATTCAGAAAATACCTCTAAATCCAAATGGAGTTGACATTTTGTTTCAACGATGGACTATTGACCATCGACTATGGACGACTTTTAATTATTCATCATAATCGGCATCACCAACATCAAGAGTTCTTCATTCTCGCTGGTATCAGAAGGGACAATCACCCCTGCTCGACTCGGTGTAGAAAGCTCAATATCGACTTCTTCTGTATCTAAAACACCTAAAACTTCGGCTAAGAAACGAGCATTGAAAGCGATGTCCATTTTCTCCCCTTCATACTGACAAGCCAAGCTTTCTTTTGCCTCATTAGAAAAGTCTCTATCCTCTGCTTCCAAGCCCAATTTACCGGGAGAAACATGGAGTTTGACTTGGTAGGTACTTTTGCTAGAGTAGATTGCAATACGTCTCAACGCCTTTGCAAGATCCTCACGATTGATGGTAATAATATTGGGATTATTGACAGGGATAACGGCATTGTAATCAGGGAAACGGGCATCAATCAAACGACACACCATTTCAATTCCATTGAGACTAAAAAAGGCATTGGTCGCATTGTAAGCGATTTGTACTTCGCCTTTGCTTTTAGCCAACATGTTCTTTAAAAGACTCATGGCTTTTCTTGGAATAATAAAGTTAGAGTAGTTGGCAGTCGTGATATCTAGGTTTCGATACTTGACAAGTTTGTGAGCATCTGTTGCGACAAAGGTCACGCCTTCTTCGCCCAGTTCTACATTTACACCTGTCATCGCTGGACGCAACTCATCGGTACTGACTGCAAAGAGCGTCTTATTGACCGCATTTAATAAAACTTCAGCGTCAATGTTTAATTCATCAATTTCTTCGGGTTGTGGAATTTCGGGGAAGTCTTCGCCTCCTTCGCCTACCAAAGCATAGTTTCCAGAATTAGAAAGGATTTTGATTTGGTAAGTATCGTCATCAATTTCAAAGTGTAGGGGTTGGTTGGGAAGGGCTTTTAAGGTATCTAATAAAATCTTGGATGGAATGGCCACGGTTCCGCCTTCTGCAATTTCGATGTCTTCAACGATAGAGGACATAAAAGTTTCTAAGTCACTGGCTACGATTCTTAAAACTTTGCCTTCGACCACAAATAAAAAGTCTTCCAAAATGGGCAAAACAGTGTTGTTACTGATGGCACCACTGATGGTCTGTAATTCTTCTAATAATACGCTAGTTGATACGGTAAACTTCATTTTACTTAAATTTTACTTATAAAATATACTTAATTATTCTGTTTTTATTTTGAGTTGTCTAATCCTTTGTTGGTTTATATATTTTTGTCAGTTGCTATGGGGACAATAGATTAAATTCTAATTTTTAATTCCAAAATTCTAAAGCGGTTCATTTACTATGGAGACAGACCGCAACGATCTAGCCCCGATAGTAGTGGTATTCGTGTGAAAGGCTTTAGACCACAAGTCGAAAAGACTTGCGGTAGAAGGCTAGGCAACACGAATAAGAACGGATAGCGGGACTTTCCATTGCGACGAAGCAAGATTCATTCGCTCCTTGTATTTAAACTCCCGAAATGAACCGAAAAGTCACCAGTCACTAAACAACTATTGACCATCGACTATGGACTTCTAAAAACGTCCCTTCGTCCCAAAATCACGAAAAGAACAGAAACGTCCCGTTGTCACTATATACTTGTAATCATCTCCACCCTTTCAGCCAATTCATTGCTCACTTTAGCCGCCCAATGATTGCGATAGGTTAAGCCTTCAAAAAAGGAAACCCATTCTAGTCCATGAACGGCATTGGATAACCAAATCTCTTCACAATTTTTGAGTTGTGCCACCGTCAATTGGGTCGCCTCAACTTTCAGATTCATATCTTGCAAAAGGTCTAGTAAAACTTTTTGCATGACACCCGCAACGCCCCCTTCAGAAATAGCAGGGTATAAGATTTTGCCTTCTTTGACTCCCCAAATATTGTGGTAAGTGGCATCTGCCACCCTTGCATGTTGATTGAGCAAAATACATTCGTCTAGTTCTTGTTCCTTTTTATAAATACTTGCCAATACATAAGGCAAAGCATTGTTGGTTTTGAAGGGAGAAATAAAGCTGTAGCATAAAGGAATATCAGCATAAATCCCCAGTCGCATCCCCTGTTTTTTGAGTAAAAAAGTATGTTGTTTCAAAGGCTTACATTCCATCCAAATTTTAGGAACATTGGAAGTGGGCGTATAAAGACCACCACCAGAACGATAAACCATCAAACGAACTCGTGCTTTTTTTTCTGCCTTATTCAACACCGCCAATTCTTGACAAGCCTTTTGTAAATCTTCCTCATCCCAATACTCCATCCAAGGCATTTTGAGTAATTGCATCCCTTGTTTTAAGCGAGTCAGATGATCTTTCCAAAAAGGCAAGTTGCCTGCTTGCATAAAAATGCTTTCAAACAGTCCATCGCCATATCGAAAGCTTCTATTGGTAGGAGCAACGACCGACTCTTGGATCGGCACGATATCGCCATTGTCAAATACAAACAAATTTTAGGTGTTATAAGTGAAGTAAACAGGACTTCACTAAGGTATTTAAAATTTCCATTCACTTCTCAACACACTATTTCGATACAAATTTACAAAAAGCCCATTAATCCAGTTAGCTTCTCGTTCAATTCCTTCTTGTATCAAACCTAAACGGTTCGGAATGGCTTGACTTTTGGGATTATTGACAGCACAACGAACGATAATTCGATTGGCATCAGTTTCTCTAAAGGCATAGTCAATCAGACTTTTACAAGCAAGCGTCATCAATCCTTTTCCATTATACGATTTAGAGAGCCAATAGCCGATCTCTAAGGATTTATTTTTGTGATCGCCATTGTGAAAATCTATCATTCCAACAATCTTCTGTTCCCAAATGAGGGCTAAAGCAAATTTGCCACTATATACAGAGTCACAAGAAGTACTGGCAATAAATGCACGAGTATCTCCGACATTTTGAGTCGCATCGACCCAAGGCAAAAAAGCTCGAAGGTGTTCTCGATTGTCTTCTGTCAATAAAAATAACTCTTCTGCATCTTCTAGCGTGACTTCTCTTAAATGAAACTGTGGATTGATAATAATTTTCATTTTTTCCATAACTCCAACCAAAGTTCCTAAATAATTTAAATACTTGTTTGTTTTTTTGATATTTTATTTTTGGAGAATGGATTTTTTTTTCTCACACTTTCGGTTCTTTCACGATTTTTCTTTTTTAGGAGCGAAAGATTGGGTGCTTTGTCGTTATGGAAAGTCCTGCTATTCGTTCTTATTCGTGTAGCTATATTTTCTGAAGCCAACGCTGCGACACGAATACCACTGCTATCAGGGCTAGTTGGCAGGGACACAATGTTTATAAAGGGACGAACTATTCATTTTGTACATGTTGGGACGAAGTGACGTAAAGGGATGTTAATCCTTTTTATCGAATAATATCATATATATCAAAGTAGAAATCGCTATCAGAACAAGAAGCGTTCCCTTACATCCCGAAAAGAACCGAAAGCGTCCCTTCGTCCCCAAAGCAGGAAAAGAACCGAAAGCGTCCCTTCGTCCCTAACTTTACGGCTTATACTTCGACTTTTGCAAAATTTCCTGACCATCTCTAATTTGCCACAAGTCTTGAATAGTCGTTTCAGGATGCATTTCCATATATTTTCGGACAATCTGCCAACCCAACCAACTTCCTACATTACCAGGAGATTTTTTGGGCATACCGCTACTAGTAGGACCAGGATTGATGTATTCCACATATTTACGACTTTCACTTTCATACAACATCTTCTGCTCAATAAAAAAAGACCAAATTTGTCGTTCACTATTGTGACACCATTCCAATTGTTCAGGAAGATAATCCATCTTAGCATAGTCAGGTGCATCTGGTAAAACCAAATCTAAAAAATACAATAGCTTTCCTTGATAGACAATTCGATCTATAAAACGACTTTCCTTTAAAGATTCTGGATATAATTGTTGCGCCCATACCTTCATCATATGGCTGGTCATATAGTCAGGACCAAAGGAATTGATAAGGTATTGAGGGTAGCCTGTGGTGGGATAAAATGGGTAGTTTTTGCCCAAGTGAAAATCTAATCCAACGCCAAGAGCTTTTTGATCCAAAGTCAATCCCATCTGTCTAAAAGCTGAGATATAGGTGATAATTTCGGGAACAGAGGCTTTTGGAAAGTAGTATTTGAAGTATTTAAAAGCCGTTACCAATTTGGGGCGATAGGTCTCAAAATCAGCAAATGTACTTTCCGTATTTTCAAAAATAGTTTGAATATCAGGATGACTGATAAATTTTTTGACTTCTTGTGGAAGGCTATCATTGGACCACTCCATTAAAGTTTCTGTAAAAAAAGGATAAAAATCTGGATATTTTCGTGCTAAATTTCCCAAAGATTGCCCTATATTCGTTGTATCAAGCTCAAATAAGTCCTTGTCAAATCGTTTAATTTTTAAATCTACTTCAATATCTGATACATCAGGTGCATTTGAAGAAGTCTCAAAATATTGACAAGAAGAAAAGCAGAAGCAAAATCCTATTAAAAGATATTTTATATATTTGTCTAGAAACATAGTTCTCTAAAAATTTATCAATAAGAAACACTAATTAACAAATAAAACGAAAAGTATGAAAAAAATTTTATACATCGCTTTGGTATTGTTCCTTTATAATACTGCTACACAAGCACAAATATTGGGCGAAAGAGCAAGATTAGGATTATATGTTTTACCTAATCCAACTTGGTTTAATGCCAATAGTTCGGATATAGAAACAACAGGTGGTTTTGGTTTTGGTGGCGGTATCGTCTTTGACTATGCCTTAGATGTCAATAATCGCTATTGGTTGGGTTCAGGTGTTGGATTAACTTCTATTAATGGAGGAACACAGATTAATGCAGATGAAAATGATGCGACTCTTGGTTCTTATGATGCAGAATTTCGTATTCGTTATTTTGAAATTCCTCTTACCATCAAAATGAAAACCAATGAAGTAGGTTATTTTACGTACTTTGGACAAGCGGGCTTTACTTTGGGGATTCCGTTGAATGCTCGATATGATCTGACAGGTCCACCTTTGACAGAGTTAACAGAACCCATCAATATTGATAATGAGAAAGCTGGCGATCTAATCAATCCTTTCAATTCTAGCTTAAGTTTTGGTGGAGGTTTGGAATTTGCTTTTACAGAAACAACTTCTGCTTATGGAGCGATTATCTACAATCAAGGATTTAGTCGATTGATTAAAAAGAAATCTGCTAGCATCCCTACTTATGTAGAAGATGATAGTAAAATTACAGGAAGTTATATTGGTTTTCGCTTAGGACTGATGTTCTAAACTTGATCCTAAACTTCAACGTATGTCCCACTTGAAAGAATCACTTTATCTTTCAAGTGGGATTTTTTTTATCTTTGTGACCTTGTTTTTGGGAAATGGGACAACTTTGCAATCACAAAAGATGCAAAGTTTAAAGTTCTAAAACGGTTCAGCTAGTAAAACGTTCTGTCCTTTCAAAAATAGCCCCGAATGGGTTAAATTCTAATTTTTAATCTCTAAATTCTAAAAAGGTTCAGCTAGTAAAACGTTCTGTCCTTTCAAAAATAGCCCCGATAGTAGTGGTATCGACAAGGTGTGTTGGCTAAAAGGTTTTGCGAAGCTTGGCGATAAGAACGGATAGCGGGACTTTCTGTGACGATGAAAAATGAACCATTTGCTCCTAAAAACTAATGAACTCCATTGATAATTTATCATTCATCATTTATAATTTCCATGTACATATTTAGAAATATTGTAGATCTTCGTTTGCATTTGCACAAAGCCAAAGCTACTAATCAAAAAATCGCTTTTGTCCCAACAATGGGCGCATTGCATAACGGACACCTTTCTCTTATCAAAATTGCGAAAGAAAAAGGCGACTTGACGGTAGCCAGTATCTTTGTCAATCCTACTCAATTTAATGATCCCAAAGATCTGGACAAATATCCTCGAAAAGATGAGGAAGATATTGCCATGTTGATTGAAAAAGGGTGTGATGTCCTCTTTTTGCCGAGTGTGGAAGAGATGTATCCTGATGGGACGAAGCCTAAAAAGGAGTTTAATTTTGGTAAATTGACGGAACCAATGGAAGGCGCACATCGACCAGGACATTTTGAGGGAATGGTGCAAGTGGTGAATCTATTGTTGGAAATCGTCGAGCCAGATTTTATCATTATGGGACAAAAAGACTATCAACAAGCGGCAATTGTTCGACAACTATTGGTGCAGGCACATCCTAATACAGAGATTGTGGTTGCTCCCATTATTCGGGAAGAAGATGGATTGGCGATGAGTTCTCGCAATGTTCGATTATTGCCTGATGAAAGGGCGGAGGCTCCTACAATTTATGCTTCTTTAAGTACTTTGAAAAGTCTGTATAAGGTGATGCCTTTGAAGGAGGCTCAAAAGGAGGCTATCGAAAAAATTGAAGCGTCTGGGAGTATGAAAGTAGATTATTTGGAAGTGGCGGATGCGATTACCTTGCAGCCTATCGACCATTGGGCTGATGCTGATAAGGCGGTGGTTTGTGTGGCGGTACATTTGGGGAAGGTGCGGTTGATTGATAATGTGTTGGTGGGATAGGGAGTTTGTTAAAAAAACGTTTTTTGTGAGAGGTTTTTGTAAACTATGTTTTGTGTGGTTTTACTGTCCTTTTCCTTGTCTTCGCCAGACAGGTCTTACTTTTTCAGTCGAAAAAAAAACTGGGCGTTCCCGTCGCAAAATTCTCGCTCAATCATACGTTCCTCTCACAAAGCCATCGCCCCGCTACCAGTAATTGAGCATCGCCAACGCTTCTTTTTCGGTTCAGAATTAAATAAAATGCTCTGTTTTGATACGAGCTGATATGAGATTTCTAATTATAACTGGCTAATTGACAAGTGACAACTGCTTATGGTTCGGTCAGAACAACGAAACATTCACCAATTTTTAAGGTATTTTCTTCGATGAATAGTAAAACAAAATCCATCCTTCAATTTATTGTATTCCTTTCTTTTGGAATCCTCTTAATATGGCTATCTATCCGCAATATTGATGATGAAAGTCGGGCTAAGATGATGGAAGCCTTTCGTAATGTCAAGTTTGAGTGGTTGGCTTTATCAGGCGTTTTAGCCATTTTGAGCCATCTCAGTCGAGCGATGCGATGGAATATGTTGATTGAGACCTTTCAAAAACCACCTAAGTTGTCCAACAGTTTTTTTGCTGTGATGATGGGTTATTTAGTCAATTTGGCAATTCCGAGATTGGGAGAAGCAGCGAGGGCAGGAGTGATGAACCGATATGAAAAAGTGCCTTTGGATAAGGCTTTTGGAACCATTATCAGCGAAAGGGCGATAGATGTTTTATGCTTGTTAGTCGTTTTACTACTCACATTTACTTTACAATTCAATGTCATTGGAACCTATGCCATCAATGATATTTTTATTCCACTCAAAGACAAATTATTTGGGCTTTTTCAAGGCAATATTTTATACCTTGTTTTAGCGGCTGTTGGAGGAATAGCAATGGCTTTATTGGGCTTATTTATCCTTAGAAAATTGCAAGGGAAGCTCAAAAACGTGATTATGAGTATTTGGGAAGGGGTGATTTCGGTCAAAAATGTCAAAAATGTTCCTTTGTTTATTGCTCATACCGTTTTCATTTGGAGCATGTACCTCATAATGGTGTATATTTGCGTATTCGCCATAGATGCTACCAGTCATTTAAAGATAGGAGCAGGACTATCCATTTTAGCCTTTGGATCATTTGGGGTCATTTTAGCACCAGGAGGATTAGGAGCCTATCCCGCCATCACAGGGATTTTACTTACCCTTTACGGAATCAGCTACGAAATGGGCGTTGTATTTGGATGGGCAGCGTGGTCAGCCCAAACCATCAGCACCTTGATTTTTGGTGGATTATCCGTTATCCTTTTACCGCTTTTCAATCGCAATGAAACAAAAACAATCAACAATCATACAACACAAGATACTGACACTTCCATTGTTGGAGAGTAAGTTGGCTTATTGGAATTTTGGACAATACCAAGTGGTTTTTACCAATGGCTGTTTTGACCTTTTACATATTGGACATCTCCACACCTTACAGGAAGCGGCAGACTTGGGCGATATACTGATTGTGGGAGTCAATACAGATGCTTCTGTCAAGCGGCTCAAAGGCGAAAGTCGTCCCTTAAATTCGGAAACCAATCGAGCCACCATTTTAGCGGCTTTACATTGCGTTGATTACGTCATTTTATTCGATGAAGATACGCCTTATAAGCTTATCCAAAAGATTCAGCCCGATATTTTAGTGAAAGGTGGGGATTATGAAAAGTCTCAAATTGTAGGAGCCGATTTGGTTGAACAAAAGGGCGGTCAAGTCCACATTATTCCCCTCATTCCCGACATTTCCACGACTCAACTTATCAATAAATCTCAAAAGTGATAAACATGTCTAGTTGATCTATCGTTTTAATATAAAGTCTTTATCTTTGTGTTTTATTAGTGACAAGTAGCTGGAGACGAGTGACCTTTTGTTTGATACCTATTTATATAATTAGGAGCGAACTTTAAGGTACTTCGTCGCAAAGGAAAGTCCCGCTATCCGTTCTCATTCGTGTCGCCAACGTTTTTCTAAGCCAACGCTTCTACACGAATACCACTACTATCGGGGCTAGATCGTTGCGGTCTTAACCTATAGCTACTGAACCACTTCTAAAAAACTATGGACTATTGACCATCGACTAAAAATAAAAAAATCTAAAAATATGAGTACTGATACGATGACTGAAGCTTCAGGGCTTAGTTTTGAATTTACGGAAGAACACTTAATGATTCAAAAAGCTGCTAGAGACTTCGCCCAAAACGAATTACTACCTGGAGTCATAGAGAGAGACTCTAAGTGCATTTATCCCAAAGAACACATCCAAAAATTAGGAGAGTTGGGCTTTTTAGGAATGATGGTCGATCCCAAATACGGTGGAGGCGGCATGGACGCTGTTTCCTATGTCCTCGCAATGGAAGAAATCTCCAAAATTGATAACTCCGTGTCCGTCGCCATGTCCGTCAACAACTCCTTAGTCTGTTGGGGACTTGAAACCTTTGGGACGGAAGAACAAAAGCAAAAATATCTAGTTCCTTTAGCCAAAGGTGAGATATTAGGAGCATTTTGTTTGTCAGAGCCAGAAGCAGGAAGCGATGCGACTCAACAACGTACCACAGCCGAAGACAAAGGCGATCATTATTTAGTGAATGGCACTAAAAACTGGATTACCAATGGTAAATATGCGAGTGTTTATTTGGTGATGGCACAAAGCGACTTGGAGAAAAAGCACAGAGGAATTAACTGTTTGATTATTGAAGCCGATGCAGAAGGAGTGAGTACAGGGATCAAAGAAGATAAGTTAGGGATTCGAGCATCGGATACTTGTTCGGTGATGTTCAATGATGTGAAAGTCCCCAAAGAAAACCGAATCGGTGAAGATGGTTTTGGCTTTAAGTTTGCGATGAAAACCTTGTCGGGTGGACGCATCGGAATTGCAGCACAAGCATTGGGTATTGCTTCTGGAGCTTATGAATTGGCGTTGGAATATTCTAAACAACGTAAGGCTTTTGGTAAGGAAATCAGCCGACATCAAGCCATCCAATTTAAGTTGGCGGATATGGCTACGGAAATCGAAGCTGCTCGTTTGTTGTGTTTAAAATCTGCAAGAGATAAAGATACAGGACAAGATTATGCATTGTCTAGTTCAATGGCAAAATTATTTACTTCGGAAGTGGCGATGCGTACAACTGTCGAAGCTGTACAGATTCATGGTGGATATGGTTATGTGAAAGAATACCATGTCGAACGCTTGATGAGAGATGCGAAGATTACACAGATTTATGAAGGTACTTCTGAAATTCAGCGTATTGTTATTTCTCGTACGATTTTGAAGTAAAAACTACTTTTTTCAATCGGATTGTTACACAAAGAATGAGGTTGCAATCCGATTGATTTTTATGATTAAAAACCTGTAGGAACAGATTGCATCTGTTCTGATATATGAGGAGCTATTAGTATACGCATTAGAAACTAATACTTTCAATTTGGTATAATTGATGTGGTTCATTCGTGAGAACAGATGCAATCTGTTCCTACAACATTTGTATATTAATTTTAAAAGCATATACCAATAAAATCCTCGAAACAATTCTTCTTTTTTTCCTCTCCTTTTCCTTTCAGTTATCTACAATTGGGTGTTTTTTATCCTTCATTTTGGGGGTTTGAAATTTGACAACTTCTGTTTGTTTTTTACATGAAAGTTGTCAAATTGCGGTTCGTTTTTGCCACAGTTTATGAGGCGTTGTGTCCATTCCAAAATAGTCCCGAATGAATTAAATTCTAATTTTTAATCTCTAAATTCTAAAGCAGTTCAGTTTCTATGGGGGCAGACCGCAACGATCTAGCCCCGATAGAAGTGGTATTCGTGTAGAAGCGTTGGCTTAGAAAAACGTTGGCGACACGAATAAGAACGGATAGCGGGTCTTTCCTGTGCGACGAAGCACTCAACCTTTCGCTCCTAGCCAAAAATAAGAATAGGATTATTAGGATTCATCTCGAAATTAATAGGATTTCATTTTTTAGCTACTATGCTTGGAATGAACCGAAAAATCTCCTGTTATTACCAACTTGTCACTTAAAATAAAAGCCACTATTCACTTGCCACTCTATTGAAAAGAATCTAAAAACAACTTTTTTCGTACAAAAAACTAATGAAAGCAAAATATCT
>JAHDBB010000646.1 GCA_020630635.1 Chitinophagales bacterium | reverse complement strand
TAAAAGTAGGGAATGTTTGTGGGATTTGCTTGGTTTTTGTGATTTTTTATAGGTCTGCCTCCTGAAGAAGGAGGAAAGGTCCGCATCAGGAAGAAGGGGAAAAGGTCCGCATCAGGAAGAAGGGGGTAAAGAAAAGTCCGCATCAGGAAGAAGGGGGTAAAGAAAAGTCCGCATCAGGAAGAAGGGGGTAAAGAAAAGTCCGCATCAGGAAGAAGGGGGAAAGGTCCGCATCCTAAAGAATGCGGTAAAGAAAAGTCCGCATCCTGAAAGTTGTCAAATTGTGGTTCTTACTTGACACAGTTTGTGTGGCTTCCTTCTTTGAACTTTATCAGAGGTTGATCTGTGCAGAATAGACCTGATAGTAGTGGTATTGCTGTGTTGTGATTGGCGTGGATTGTGGCGAGGCAACAGCAATAAGAACGGATAGCAGGGAGACCTGTGACGATGAAAGAGTAATAACCGTTCTCTCCGAATAAAAAAGAAAAACATCAAAAAATACTGTCTTTTTTCGGTAAAAATTATTACTTTTATAGAAGTAATTGAAGAGGTGATGATTTTGAGGCAATTTTATAACTCCAAAAATGTAAAGTATGCAAAAAGGAATATTAGGCTTATTGGTTTTGGTTGTTTTTGCCTTGACCTCTTGTGAAAAAAAATCCTTTGATGTAAAAGATGCTAATATAGCTTATGAAGCCGCTTTGGAAGAAGCTGTTGTGCTGGTAAGTTCTTCTAACTATAAGCGAATCGTGCGAGAAACAGAGGAGGAAAATTATAATGATGAGGGCTGTGGTGGAAATAGAGACAGAGATTGTGATCGAGAAGAAGTACGTAAGATTATTGATTATGTTGAGGATGAGGTGGTGACGACAACTATCGAACTTAAAAGGGGAAATAAGGCGATTAAAAAAACAAGTGAAGGCGAAACGGAGATTTCATTGAAAAAAGAGGAGAATGGGTTTTATAAAGTTGTTGTTGAGCCTATCGTCAAAAGTGAAGACTGTGATTATATTGTTGCAGGAATCATTGAATATATCAAAGATGGTGAATGGCTTGCTACGGTCAATTATGGTGATGGTACTTGTGATGATTTGGCTGTTAAAACTACTGAAGAAGGTGCGTTTGAGTTTAGTCTAAATTATGATGATAAAGAAGGTTGGGACGAGAAGGAATAAGTATTTAAAAACTAAAAAATAAATCATTTATACCACAAAAGAAGTATTTAACTCCTTTTGTGGTATTTTTTATTTTTGTATTCCTCGCTTTCCATTGATCCAATCGTTCCACAAACAAAGTGCCTTCATTCCGCCTTCTAATTTAAATTCTTCGATGATCTTTTGGACTTCTTCCCGATTGTATCTTTTAAAATCTAACTTTTCTTCGTTGGCAAATCCCCAAGTCACTGATGCAACAATTGCTGCATTATTTTTGAGATTGTATTCGCTCACTTTATCGTAGGTATCGGATTCTGAATGATAGTCTTCGCAGTAATTGTAAACGTCATGTTTGCCTACTAGATTGGGAACGCCTTGTACTAAAAAGTCGTAGTTATCGGTTCCTATAATGGGATCTGGAATGTGGGTAAATGGTCCTAGTAAGGGTGCTAAGGGTTTGAGATATTTTTCGAGATAAGGGGTAAACTCATTGCGTCCATTCATAAAGAAGCCGTCGATATTACCGCTTCCAATGTCGATGGACATGGTTACTTTGATTTGATCTAATTCGTCTAAATGTTGTTGGTTATAAGCCCAAGAACCAAACATTCCTTGTTCTTCGCCATTCCATAAGGCAAAACGAATAGTACGTTGTGGTTGAAGTCCTAAAGCGGTTATTTGTCGGGCTATGTCAATCATCATGGTGACATTGCAGCCGTTGTCATTTGCGCCTGTTCCTAAACCCCAAGAGTCTAAATGTGCGCCTATTAATATAACTTCATCGGGATAAACGCTTCCTTTGATTTCGGCTAAAACATTGTGGCTTTGATATGCTCCTTCGTCTACTACTTCTAAGTTCATGGTGAGGTTGAGTTTTTTACCTCGTTTTAAGAGTCGTTTGCATCGAGTGGCATCGTCTCTTGCCATTACGACCATCGGCATTTCGTTTTTGGCTCCGTAGGAAGTCAGGTGTCGATAGAGTAGTTTTTTGGCTCTGGATGACATATACACCACTCCTTTTGCTCCGTATTTTTTGGCATTTGATTCGATTTCTACGGCATTGATGTATTCTAAGAAAAGACCGCCTAAGTCTTCCATTAAAGGAGTTTGGATGAGAACGAATTTGTCTTTGACGGCTTCTTTTTTTTCTTCAAATTCATCGGTTGCGCCTTTTCCTATGAAAATCATTTCTGCCGTTAATCCGTCTTTGGGACTTCCTGTGCTAAAGGCTCGACAAGCAATTTTGGGAGTAAAGGTAACATCTCCTGTGATGGTTGCTTTGGCTGATTTTTCTGCCCATCGTCGGGGCATTTCAAAGGTTTCTTTCCATGTTTTGACTCCTGCTTTTTCTAGTTTTTGGATTGCCCATTCGACTGCTTTTTCGTTGGGTGGGGTTCCTGTGACTCGTCCTCCGATTTGGTCGCATAGTTCGTGTAGGTCTTCGAGAATGGGGGTGGTTTTGGTGAGGGTTTCGACTAGTTGGATGCTTTTGGTGGTTTGGGATTGGAGAAATAGGGGGATGAGGGTTAGGAGGAAGTAGAATGGTGTTTTTTTCATGGTGAAGGTGCTTTTTTACAAATATGGGGGATTTTTTGTAAAAAAGAAATTTTTGGGTGGTTAATTGAGGGTAATTTTTCTATGCAAAACAATTGCACATCTATATTTTACCTTTGTAGTATCTATTTATAATAATTAGTTGCTTATCTTTAAGTTTAAGTACTCATTTTTTAACTTAAAACCATTTCTCTCTTGATTGATATTTCCAAATCATTATTAGGTAAGTTTGTTAAACAAGGAACACATGTTGGTGGGATCATTCATGAAAACCAAGGATTGTTTTTAGAAATATTAGAAGATTGTCAATGTAATACTTTACCAGAAGTATTAAAGGCTCAATTTGTAATTGGACATCCAGGAGATGATGAATTTGCCTTATATCTTCATAAATATTTGAGTAAGCCTATTTATGCACAAGAAATTATTGATGAAGTAAAAAAAGATTACAAAATTGATATAGTAAATCTATTTAATACTTCTTATCTTCAGTTTGAACAAACTTATGATGAATCTAATATTATTGATTTATCTTTTTTATTAGAAGAACTATTAAAAATCCATTATACTTCTTCTTCTGAAAAAAGATTTTTATTTGGCTTTATTGTATTAATAATTGAATTGCAGAAAATAGATTTGAAACTTTCACTAGAAGATTACTCACATAAACATTTACGTGAATATGACATGCAAATTATTTTAGGGATATTCAGAAGTAGAAAAAAGGGATGTAAAATTTTGGTAATCAACGTA
>JAHDBB010000645.1 GCA_020630635.1 Chitinophagales bacterium | reverse complement strand
AATTACGAGGATGATATGGAAGAAATTGTGGCAACTTCTACTTCACAATCATCTATTACATCACAATCGACTCCATCTTCTCCTCAAAAATTACCTCAAAAGCTAATCAAGACGGCTAATTTATCTTGTGAAGTAGAAGATTATCAGCAAACTGCAAAGCAAGTCAAACAACTAACCAATCAATGGAATGCTTATATTTCAGATGAACAACAAATTAATAGACGACATCGAATTTCTAACAAATTTACCATTCGAGTTCCCAAAATACAATTTGATAGTCTATTATTAGATTTAGAAAAATTGGCTTTGAGGATTGATAAAAAGCATGTTAATATACAGGATATATCAGAGGAGTTTTTTGACTTGAAAAGTCGGCTCAATACTGCAAAAAAGGTAGAACAACGTTACTACGAGATTTTAAAGGATGCCAAAAAGGTAGAAGAGATTTTGAAAGTGGAAAAGGAACTCAAAGGATTGAGAGAAGACATCGAGTCTAAAGAAGGACGACTCAACTTTTTGAATGACCAAGTAAATTATAGTAGCATTCGACTATCCATTTATCAAAAAATCAATTTGCCAGAATCTGCTTATCAGCGACCTAGTTTTTTTGGGCGAATTGGTGGAGCTTTTCAGGCAGGATGGTATAGTTTATTGGATTTTACCATTCGTTTGATTTATATCTGGCCCTTTGTTTTACTAAGCATTTTCAGTTTTATATGGCTGATACGTTTGTTAAAAAAAAGACGTAAGAAAACGTGACATATTTAAAAATTTACATCATATTTGCAGGACAGTTACTCCCCTTTAATTTTGCGCTCTAATCCTGTAAAAATAATGACAACAGAAGCTATAGAAACCGAACGGTTGCGAATAATGCCGCTTGATTATACAACTTTAAAGAAATATCTTTATCAGTTAGAATTACTTGAAAAAGACTTGGGTCTAAATGCTAGCAATCGGCAAATAAAAGAGGAGATTTTCGAGGTGATTACTAACAATGTTTTGCCTCATGTTCAAAAACAAAAACTTCATTACATTTATCATACTTTGTGGATCATTGTTGATAAAATCCAAAATGTTTTAGTGGGAGATTTACTTTTTAAAGGCTATCCCAATATTTATGGGCAAGTTGAAATTGGCTATGGCATTTATGACTCTGCCAGCAATCGTGGTTATATGACAGAAGCGGTAGGCGGAATGATCGAATGGGCTAAAGGCATAAAGGAAATAGTCTATATTACCGCTGAAACTGAACAAGAAAATATTGCATCTGTTCGGGTTTTAGAAAAAAATGGCTTCCAAAAAGTTCGGCAAAGCCATAAGATGTTTTACTGGCAAATCAAGACGGTTCGTACACAAGAAGGGGTTTTTTAAGTTATTCTTTTAGGAGTTTAAAAGTCTCTTTTTTTCCTGTTTCATCTTCTATGATTAAGAAGTACAAGCCTTTGGATAAGGAAGACAAATCTATTTCAACAAAGCCTTTTTGAGTATCTTGGCTAAAAAATTGCTTACCCAATAAATCTATCAAGCTAATTTTTAATTTTTCATTTATAGCTCTTTCGTTATTTTCAACATACAGAAAATCACTGCTTGGATTAGGGTAAATGGTCCATTTTTTTTCATCATTTCCTTCGCCTAAAATGCAATTAAAACCTGCTCTCTTTAGTCCTTCAATAGCACTTTGCCTTCGCTGTTTGATAAATGTTTTGAGTTGGCTATCTCCTACATATTGCTCATCAAATTCTTCATTACTATAAGGTTTGAAAGCGTCTTCATAAACCGCTTCTTTTAGCAAAAAATAATACTGGTCTATTTTATCAAAAAGCAAAGTAGTGTCCCAAGTATTTTGCAATATATCACAAAGTTTTTCCAAATATTGTATCCTTAAAGATTCATTTTCTAAGATTCTTTTAAGCGGTATTTTGTCTTCAAAATTGAAGTTGTGAATTAAGTCATTTCCAAAACTTTCAATGGAATTAAAGGTTAAATCATAGTCATAAGAAAGAAATTCCCATTGTTGAGTCGAGGTATTCTCGTATAAATAATAATTCGCTGCTACTCGATAATAATTGTCTATTCCTTCCACCAATACATCCACTATCGTATTTTTGATAAATGCATTTACATTTAGATGTTTTTCAAGAGAATCTTTAAAGCCTATATCGGGTGTTTCATTGAGGATTTTCAACAAATGTTTAACGGGTTCATAGTTGTTGGATTCTTCGTGAGTTTTGAGGATAAAACGCTGTTCTAATTGGCTTGTATCGGCATCCAAAGCGTGTTTTCCGATAAAGGGCGGTGGTGCATACGTGACATTGGGGACTTTGTATAAATAGCCATTTTTATTATCAAAATGATGTTGTAAAAAGGTTTTATCTATTTGTTCAACGATGGTATAAACGCCCAAGTATTTTTCATTTAAATAGACTTTGACAAAGGCGGTTCTGATTTGTGTTAAATCTTCTGAAAGTAAGACCTCTGACACGATTTTTTGACGCAACATGCTGGCATCAAAATAGTTGTTGTGTAAATTGATTTTTTTGAGATCATCGTATTTTTTTCCAGATACAAACTCATTAAAATCTATCTTAAAAGAGTTTTTAGCATCATTGACATGATAGGTTCCATTTCCTTTAAATCGAATGCCGACACTATCCATCTTTACACCATCAATTGTGATATTGGCTAATAGATATTGTCGTTCGACTAAATTAAGATTACTTCCAGCATTTAAGCTATCTATTTGGGATTGGCGATTTTGTTGATAAAGCTGATGCAAAGATGCTACCAATGTTTCATAATCTGTTATTTCATCGGACTCTATATAAATTTCATGCAAAAAAGTATCATCAAAAACCTGGCTGCCATTTTGAGAAAGATACAAATCATTTATACCTAAAAAGGCTAAAAAAACGATGATATTTTTGAGTATTTTCAATTTTTGTTTTTTTAGGAGCGAACTTTGATTGCTTCGTCGTAACAGGAAGTCTCGCTATCCGTTCTTATGCTAAATGCCTCGCAAACCCTCTTAGCCAACGCTTCTTTTAGCATACCACTACTATCGAGGCTATTTGGGTGGAGGATACAACTTCTTAGTGCCAGTTTTTAAAAACTTCTAAGCGATGCTCCAAAACCTTGTTCTCCATATTGATCTTCCCATTCTTCCCGTAAAACCCCATAACCAATAGAGTCATAATATTCGCCTTTGACAATACGGGCTTTTCTAAAACGGGCTTCTAAAGTATAACCCAATTTTTCAGCGAGTTTCATCATGCCATGATTGCCCGACCAAGTTCTCAAATCTACTCTGACGATTTTTTCCATTTGAGCAAAAAGATATTCTGTCCACAAACCCAATGCCTCATAGCCTAATCCTTTGGACCAAAAAGCATCGTTATAAATGACCAAACCAGCACACAACCAATCCGTTTCAACACTCGTCCAATACCAGTTGACACTTCCGATTAGTTCATTGCTTTTTT
>JAHDBB010000644.1 GCA_020630635.1 Chitinophagales bacterium | reverse complement strand
ACAAGTCAAAAAGACTTGCGGTAGAGTCAAGCTAGCAGCAATAAGAACGGACAGCGGGACTTTCCAATACGACAACGCACTTAACCTTTCGCTCCTAAAAATAAAAAATCACGAATTGAACCGCATTTATAATTCATCATTTACAATTCACCATTATCAAGACCTTTCGCTCCTAAAAATAAAAAATCACGAATTGAACCGCATTTATAATTCATCATTTACAATTCACCATTATCAAGACCTTTCGCTCCTAATAAAAAGAAAAAAATACCAATGAATTATCAAGAGATTATCGAAAAAGCCATTGAGGCGATTCATAAACGCACCTTTTATGCTCAATATCCAGAGCATCCCAAATCGTATGGGGAAGATACCTTTCCAATTGCAGAAAAAGCCTATCAAGCCCAATTGCAAAAGCCGTTTAAAGGTTTGTTGCAGACAGGGGAAACAGCATGGAGAGGGGAGGAGAAATCACCTTATACACAAGAAGTTTTAGGCATTACTTATCCCATATTTGAGGTAGAGACTTTGATCGAAAAAGCCCAAGTAGCCCAAAAGATTTGGCGAAAAGTCAGCATCGAAAAACGAGCAGAACTCTTGGTGACAACTTTAGAACGTTGTAAAGAACGTTTTCACGAAATTGCTTTAGCGACACACCACACCACAGGACAAGCCTACGTTATGGCATTTCAAGCATCGGGACCACACGCAGCAGATAGAGCCTTAGAAGCCCTTGCCCTAGCCTACCAAGAACTCAAGCGTTTTCCATCCAGCGTTTATTGGGAAAAACCGATGGGACGTATTACCGCCAGTTTAGACAAAGCTTTTTTACCCATTCCCAAAGGCATTGGTTTAGTGATTGGTTGTTCGACCTTTCCCACTTGGAATACCTTGCCAGGATTGTTTGCGAATTTGATGACGGGCAATGTATCTATCGTCAAACCACATCCTACAGCGATTTATCCGATGGCAATTTATGTGGCAGAACTTCAAAAAGTGTTACAAGAAAATGAGATAGATACCAATGTCATACAATTAGCTGTTGATAGTTCAGATAATTTGATTACTAAAAAACTGGCGGAGCATTTAGCCATTCAGTTGATTGATTTTACAGGAAGTAATGCTTTTGGAAGTTATATCGAATCCTTGCCCAATAAAACGGTCTTTACTGAAAAATCGGGTGTTAATTCGGTGATTGTGGATTCTGCTGATGACTTGCGAGAGGTGATGCGAAATTTGGCATTTGCGGTGAGTTTGTATTCGGGACAAATGTGTACGACTCCCCAAAACTTTTTCATTCCATCGACGGGTGTTTATGACGATGGCGAATTGATTGATTATGCGACGGTGGTGGATTTATTTAGAAATGAAGTAGCGGCTTTATCGTTAAATCCCAAACTTTCTGGTATCTTGGGGACGATTCAAAGCGAAAAGACGCTGGAACGTGCCAATTCTGCTGGCAATTTGGGTGGTAATGTGGTTTTGGAAGCTCCAAAGGTAACACATCCACAATTTGAACAAGCCCGTATTTGTGCGCCGACTATTATTGAGGTGGAGGCAGATCAATTGGATATTTATACACAAGAGTTGTTTGGTCCTATTGTGTTGGTTATCAAGACGAAAGACACCCAGCATTCACTCCAACTTGCACAGAATTTGGTACGAGAAAAAGGAGCTTTGACTTGTGCTGCTTATTGTGTGGATGAAACGAAAAAAGAGGAGATAACAGAGGCAATGAATGAGGTGTTTGCGCCTGTATCTTTGAACTTTACGGGAATGTTTTGGGTGAATCAACATGCGACTTTTTCTGATTTTCATGGGACGGGTGGCAATCCAGCAGGGAATGCTTCTTATACAGATCCTTTGTTTGTGAATCGGCGTTTTGTTTGGGTGGGGAATCGGGAGAAGCGGAGTTAATCAATAATGGTGAATTATGAATGGTAAATGATAAATGCGGTTTGGGTTGTATTTTTTTTAGGAGCGAACTTTTGTAGCTTTGTCGTGTTGGAAAGTCCCGCTATTCGTTCTTATGGCTGCGGCTTGGTTGAGATGAAAGGCACTTTGAAAGTGCCTTTCATCGTGCTAAGCTTCGAGCAGCCATACCACTGCTATCGGGGCTATTTTTGAATGGTCTGAATGTTTATGGCTCGGAAAATTTGACAACTTCGGTTGGGTTTGTACATGAAAGTTGTCAAATTGCTGTTTGTTATGAGCCACAGTTGGTGCTTTTTAGAATTTTGAAATTTGAGATTAAAATTTAAATAAGATATGAGTCGTCCTACGATATTAGTGACCAATGATGATAGCCTTTATTCACAAGGGATCAAGTTGTTGGTGGAAATAGCGAAAGAGCATGGAGATGTGGTGGTGGTTGCCCCCAATAAGCCACAGTCTGCTATGGGACATGCTATTACGATTACCAAACCATTGCGTTTGTACGAAGACCCGATTTTTGGAGAAGATGTCAAAGCCTTTGCATGTTCTGGTACACCTGTCGATTGTGTGAAGTTGGCGGTGGATAAGGTGTTGGAGAAGAAGCCTGATCTCTGTCTTTCTGGTATCAATCATGGGTCGAATGCTTCGATCAATGTGATTTACTCTGGTACGATGTCGGCTGCGATGGAAGCAGCTTTAGAAGGAATCAATGCCATTGGGTTTTCGAGTGCCAATTATGATCCTAAAGGCGATATGACGACTTGTGCTAAATATGTTCGAGAAGTTTTAGACTTGGCGATGACACATGGCTTTTCTATGTCTCGTTTGTTGAATGTCAATATCCCGAATGTGCCTGTTGATGAAGTCAAAGGTATTAAGGTTTGTCGGCAAGCGGTGGGAAAGTGGTCAGAAGAGTTTGATGAACGAATTGACCCTTTTAAGCGAAAATATTATTGGTTGACAGGACGTTTTGTTAATGAGGATGAACGAAAGGAGGAAACAGACTTGTATGCTTTGGAGAATGGGTATGTGTCGGTGGTTCCGATTCTATTGGATTTTACGGCACATCAGGAGGTTGCTTTGTTAAATGAAAAATGGAAAACTCATGCATGAACCTGAACGAATAGATGGTCGGGATACGTTTTTGAATGGAGCCTTGATTGGATTGGCAGTTCCCTTTTTAGGTTATTTTCTTTTTACAGGATTGAATACGCTTTTGCTCAAATTTGATGTGTTTGGAGGCGGTGGCGGTTTTTCCTTAAAGTTTGTTTGTATGTTGGCGGTATTGGCGAATATTTTGCCGATACAAATTTTTCATCGACAGCATCGAGATAGTGCTTCTAGAGGTGTGATGACGGTAACTATGCTTTTGGTTTTTGCATTGGTGTATTATTTTAGAGATCAGCTTTTGGGGTAGTTTGTTGGTGACTGGTGACAAGTGGCTGGTGACGTTTTCGGTTCATTTTTTGGATTTTGCCACGAATACACGAATTTTAAAAAATGGTGAATGATGAGTTATAAATGATGAATGTAGTTCATTCCTTGGATTTTGGTA
>JAHDBB010000038.1:20330-21610 GCA_020630635.1 Chitinophagales bacterium | reverse complement strand
CGAAAACGTCCCATCGTCCCAAAACCACGAACAGAACCGAAAACGTCCCATCGTCCCAAAACCACGAACAGAACCGAAAACGTCCCATCGTCACCAGTCACTCGCCACCAGTCACCAGTCACCAGTCACCAGTCACCAGTCACCAGTCTTATTTACCCCGATAAACCTGCATCCCCTGTTCTCCCAACACAAACAAAATATCCTTATTCAACTGAAAATGACTGACGGTTTCTTCTTCCAAAGGCATAGGAAGACTCTTCACTTCAAAGCTGGTAAAGTCAAATAAATGCAACTCGCCATCCATATAATACACCAAGTTTTTATTAATCACTTGAAAAGTTTCAACACCTGTGATCGGAAAAGAATTATAATAATTGCCATAAATATCAAATACTAAAATACCAACTTCGGGATCATTGACAAACACCTTTCGATCTTGTTCCAAAATAAAAGTGGGTTCTACTTCCGTTTCCAACAACTGATTAACAGGCAAACTTTCATTAACTATCTCATATTTACTGGTTATCTTTTTAAGTTTAGATTCTTCCGTATCAAAGAACCAAATATAGTTGTCATGCGATAAACCAACGGCGGATACTTCGTTAAATCCCAAACTCGGCAAACGATAAAGGATTCTTGCATTCAGTTGATTATCTACGGCAACAATGGTCGCAAATTCTCTGAAAAACATAAGGGTATTAAATGGACTCGTTGCATCTACAGAAGTCAAAGGACCATATCTATTTTCATCAAATCGCCCAATCAATTGACCCGTTGTATCGTATTTTAAGACCTGATTATTTTCGTCTATGACATAGGCTTGCATCAGATGGTCAGAGGTGAGATAGCTTCCTTTAACGGGAACCGTATGAACCAAACGATATTGCTTAGGCATTGCTATAAATGCAGCAAAAAAGATCAGTAAGCCTAGAGCGACTCCTACCCAAGAAAGGCTTTTTAGTCTCCACTTAGGTTTCTTGCTCAAAGAAGCAAAGGTGCAATTGTTGTCCGTCGAATTTTGCATAAGAGTTATATTTTATCCAGTCTCCCAAATTAATATATTTGGACTGTTCGTTCAAATCAATGTTTAAAGGCAAGTGGCGGTGTCCGAACACAAAATAATCAAAGTGTTCTTCTTTTAACTTTTTCTGGGCATAAAGATACAACCACTCATGTTCTTTACCTCGAAAAACTTCTTCCTCGCTTCCTTCTTGGGCATCTTTGCTTCGTTGCGACCAAAAATTTGCCATCGCTGTGGACCAATTCGGGTGAATTTGTCG
>JAHDBB010000038.1:0-20230 GCA_020630635.1 Chitinophagales bacterium | reverse complement strand
GCTCATGATATACTGGAATGTCTAGCTCTTCTTCAAAGTATCCAAACATCCATAGGTCATGATTGCCTGTAAAAGCAAAAATGGGTAATCCTTCATCTCTCAATTCTGCCAACTTTCCCAAAAATCGCACATAACCTCTGGGAACAACGTGTTTATATTCATGCCAATAGTCAAATAAATCGCCTAATAAATAGAGTGCTGCCGCATCCTCTTTGATTGTATCCAACCATCGTATAAATCGCTTTTCTCGTATTAAACTTTCTTGGTGATTGGGAATGCCTAAATGTAAATCAGAAGCAAAATAAATGTTATGTCCTTTTTCTACCTCCATTTAAGGGATTTTGCAATGCTTGACTTGATTCGGTTCTTTTCGTGGTTCTGGGACGTTTTAAAAAGTCCATAGTTGATGGTCAATTGTCCATAGTTAAGCATTAGGAAACTCATAATATACTCAAATAGTCATTTAGTGAAAATACTTCCTTGTAGGAACAGTTTGCAACTGTTCTCATATCTGAAACAGAATAACCATTTTTTTTAAAGTCGTTATTTCGTTGATGGTTCATACGAAAGAACAGATGCTATTTCCTACATTCAATCGACTGTTTAAAAATGCATATTTTATTTTTTCCTGCTTCCTTATGACTCGTTTTTGTTACTCTTTTTGGTCCTAAGAAGTGGAGACCGCAACGACCTAGCCTCGATAGTAGTGGTATTCGTGTGGAAGGCTTTGGACCACAAGTCGAAAAGACTTGAGGTAGAAAGGCAACACGAATAAGAACGGATAGCGAGACTTTCTGTCACGACGAAGTAAAAACCTTTCGCTTCTAAAAAGCATTATCTTTCAAGTCACAATATATCGGATATTAAAAGAGACACTAGTGGCTACCTGCTTAGACTAAAAGCACATACAAAACCACAACTATCGACTATGGACTAAAAACGATGGACTAACCTACTAATTTCTAATCCGTTCCGCTATTTCATACGTATTTCGATCTGGCGCATTTCTTGATATTAACTCCCCTAAAAACCCTGCCAAAAATAATTGTACTCCAATAATCATCAGGGTAAGGGCTAAATAAAAATGGGGCATTTGGGCAACCAAACGATTCGGGTCCCCAATGTATAATGAATAGGCTTTGCTAACGAGCAGCCAAGCGGTTACAAAACCTCCTGTCAAAAAGAAAAGCGTACCTATCAACCCGAAAAAGTGCATAGGTTTTTTACCAAAACGAGTAATGAAGGTAATGGTCAGTAGATCTAAAAATCCATTGACAAAACGCTCTAAACCAAACTTGGTCACACCATATTTACGAGCTTGATGTTGTACCACTTTTTCCTCAATCTTGGGATAACCAGCTTGCTTTGCCAATACTGGAATGTAACGGTGCATCTCTCCATATACTTCAATATTTTTGACGACCTCATTGCGATAGGCTTTTAAGCCACAATTAAAGTCATGGAGATTGTGAATACCCGACATCTTACGGGTTGCCCAGTTGTATAATTTGGTAGGAATGGTTTTGGAAAGAGGATCGTATCGTTTTTGCTTCCAGCCAGAAACCAAGTCGTTTCCATCTTCCACAATCATACGATACAATTCGGGAATTTCGTCAGGGCTGTCTTGCAAGTCCGCATCCATTGTAATCACGACTCGCCCTTTGACAATTTTAAAGCCTTCATTTAAGGCTGCCGATTTTCCATAATTTCGTCGAAATCGAATGCCTCGGATAGCAGGATATTTGGCTGACAACTCTTCAACAATTTGCCAAGAAGTATCAGAGCTTCCATCATCTATCATCACAATTTCATAGGAAAATTGATGGGCAACACAGACTTTATCTATCCATTGAGCCAATTCTGGCAGCGATTCTTCTTCGTTGTATAAGGGAACGACTATGGAAATATCCATCGGCTAGGTAAGCTAATTTTGGTAAAAGTGTAAAGATAAGACTTTCTTATATCTTTTTTGTCAATTTGATAGGGCGTAGAATGTAGCTGTTGGCGCATTAATATATTTTATTTAAGGCTCTTTCTTCAAAGCAAGCGAACCAATCAAAGAGGCTATAAAGGAAAAGAATAAATAACCCACTACGGTCATCGCTGCCAAAAATCCAGGTGTCATAAATTTTGCGGACATTTCCAGACCTTGTTCAATTTGTTCTTCGGTCATGTTGCCTGCCTCCACCATTTGTTGTTCGGCTACCTCCATCATTTCCCCAATCATTTCTGGCGCAATAAAAGAGAAAAACATATAAGAAAAAAACGCTCCGATCAAGGAAGCTGCCAATCCCGTCAACAATCCAACCCCTATTCCTTGCCCAAATGTCATCAAACCACCATTGGTATCTCGATAGTTCTTGATACTCATAAAAACGCCTCCCATAATAAAGAGGTAAACCAACCATCCCAACCATTGATTGGTACTCAAGCCTAAAGCATAGGTAACAACCGAAAAGATAATTAGAACTGCTGATATGATAACGCCCCATTTCAAAGCAGTTGGCAACAAAGGTGTTTGATGTTCCATAGTGATATTTTTAGATTAGTGAAGTAGCAGAAATAAAGTCTTCCAGCTCCACTTAGTGAAAGATCAGAAATAAACTATTCCAAAATGGGACTAAGAGATTTTTTGATTTTTGAGGCGAAAAACGCAGTCATAGCAGGGCTACGACGAGTATTTTCAACGAAAAAAATCGGAAAATGTCGATGTCACATGGAATAAGTTATTTTTGTTATTTCACTTAATATCAAATTTAACATTTTTTCTAAAGAATCTTATAAGGAAAACTAAAAATCAATTTTTCCAAAGGCGCAACAATAGGATTTCTATCAACAAAAATGCCAATACTGCGATCAAACACCATTTCCACAAGACCACTCCTTTGTTTATCTCTCCAATAGTCGTACCAAATTCCGCATTATCGTTATCAATAAAGCTCACATTGTCCGCTTTAAAGTTTTCTTTTAACTCGTCTGACGAGTAATAATCTAAAACGGATTCTTGGCGATTGAAATTAAAGCCATAGAACGCCATCGGTAAACCTGCGGTCTTGTATAACTGATAAAAGCCTGCATCTTTCAACTGATTGTTGATGGTCAAAATCGCTCGATTCCCCAATACTTTTTGTGCAGGAATAAATTCCTCTTCCTCACTTTTCAACTTCATTTGGGTCTCTGAATTATCTGTTGGAATGTCATTGACATTTTGAACTTCGACTAAGTTGTCTTCTCCTATCTCATACGCCAAAGGGCGAACTGCGCCACCTACTAAGGCTATCTTATAAATCATCGGAACGAAAATGGCATGGGAAGGTAAGTTGGTTGTTTTTTCATCCAATGCAGTTGAAGCCAAATATAGTTTACCTTGTTTTATATTGTATTTTCCTAAGAAAGAATTGCCATCTCTAAAGCGTAAAATGGTTTCTTCTCCTGCTCCTGAAAAACGGGTAATGTCGTAGCTTTTAGAGACTTTGGGTAAGTCTAAATTGCGAGGAATGCGCTCAAAAACATCCTTGAAAACTTCCTGACGAACATTGATATAGTCTATTTGTTTTTCTCCTTCTTTTAAAGCTCCATAAGTATTGGCTTTTACACTTCTCAAAAACTGATTATAGGCATCTACATTGGTTTCGGCTGATGGAAAAACCAAGACATTGCCTCCATTTTCTAAATATTGCTTTAACTCATTTCCTAAACCAGAAGAAATCTCTTTGAGGTTGTTTAAGACAATCAAACGATATTTGCTAAAGTCTGCATAATTTAATTGAGTAACTGACTGGTTTTTGAGCATAAAGTAGGGACTTTCATCAAACAAGGCATTCAAAAATACATTGTCTTTGCTTTGATTGACTGCCAATACTTCGACTTTGTCTTCGATCTCAAAAGTCAAAAAGTAGCTATCGTCATAATCAATCGGATAGTCTTTGATCAACAACTCTGCTCGGTGCCAACCTGCTTCGCTGACACTAAAGTTAATCGTATCAATGCGAGTCGATTTTGCCTTTAATGAAAAGTCTTTGATCGCTTTGGTTTGATCGTTGATTTTAAGCGTCAATTGTGATTTGGAGACATCCGCTGAACCTGTATTATTGAGGCGATAAATCAATTGGTTATTGACGTTGAGCATTCGCACAGGCGACTCAAACCAAGCTGTATCAATAAACACATTTTGTTGGGCGACGGCTTGTAAAGGAATGAAATAAAAACGATAAGTTGTATCATTTTCAAAGTCCGCCATATTTTTCTGAAAATCCGAAATTAAAAACACATTTCGCTGTTCCAATTTCGACTTACTCAACACCTGTTTTTGTCTATCCACGATCTGATTGAGCGTTTGAACATTGGGTGTTGGCTGGATTTCTTCAATATAATTGAGGACTTCTTCTTTATTCAAAAGGCGTTGATGTTTGCCTTCTAGGTCGTTGGTGATGACTTGAAAACGATCACTGGGACCATAAGCCATCACAATTTCCCTTGCTTTTCGCTTTGCTTTTTCAATCAAAGACGCATCGGTACTTGTGGCATCCATACTTCGAGAATTATCTACGTAGATAGACACCGCCTTATCGCCTTTGACAATTTCCGTTTCTTCTCTTGGAATAAAGGGTTGTGCAAAGGCAAGTACGAGAAAGGCTAAAGCAAACAATCGAGATAACAATACCAGCCAATGTTTGATTTTGGAACGACTTGCTTTTTCTTGTTTTACCTCTTTCAAAAACTTGACATTGGTAAAATAGACTTTTTTGAAGCGTCTAAAGCTAAACAAATGGATGATGATTGGTATCAAAAGTGCTAATAACGCAATCAGAAATGAAGGGTAAACAAAACTCATTTCGTCGATTTTCTTTTTGTGTACAAAGATAAAAAGTAAGGTTCAATTTTCACTGGTGGCAGAGGATAGGTTTGGGGTAATTGGGGGTTCTAATCCTATCTTATTTGGAGAGAAAGGTTGGTCTTTCATCGCAATGGGTCTCCCCGCTATCCGTTCTTATGGCTGCTGCTGGACTTAGATAAAAGTGCCTTTCCTGGCATAGCTTCGAGCAGCCATACCACTACTATCGGGTCTAGATCGTTGTGGAAAGTACTTCTTAGTGCCAGCCAAAAGGGGCGAAAGTGACGATGTGACGTGAAGGGACGATTGTTTTTCAATAAAATAAACCATTGTGATATTAAATTGAATTGGTGTATTTATAGCAGAAAATCACATAAGAACCCAAAACGTCCCTTCGTCCCAGAACCACGAAATGAACAGCAAAATGTCCCTTCGTCCCAAAACCACGAAACGAACAGCAAAAAACGTCCCTCGCCTATAACCCAATATGCCATCTAACGCATCTCTAACGTCATTGTTTCAAATGCCTTATACACCCACTTTTTACACCCACCTTTTTTAGCATTTTTTAACTTCAAACACGAACTTATGCTTGTGAAGGAGGACCCCCAAAGTTTACTGGTGGAATGTGTGGATCATCTGTATCCTTAATCTTCCCATGTAGCTTTTCATATTTTTGGATATTACCCGCCAACGCTTTTAATAATCGCTTAGCATTTTGAGGAGTCACCAAAATACGAGTTTTGATCTTAGCCTTTGGGACACCTGGCATCATACGGGCAAAATCCAAAACAAACTCCGAATGAGAATGGGCTATAATTACTAAATTAGAATAAACACCTTCTGCTACTTCTTCGGTTAATTCTATATTCAACTGATTTTTATTCTTTTTTTCGTCTGACATGAGATTGAATTTTATAATGAGAATATTTTATTTTTTGTCAAATAGATTTAGTTTAGTTACTATAGGTTGAGACTGCAACGACTTAGCCTCGATAGTAGTGGTATGAATGCGAAAATATGACATTTTTTAGAAAAATGTCATATTTGGAGTATTCATAAGAACGGATAGCGAGACTTTCCGTGACGACAACGCACCCAATCTTTCGCTCCTATAAAACCTTTATCAAAATAGATACTAAATCTTCTAAATTGTTAAGAAACCAAAATATAAAAAAGCCACCCATCAAGTGAGCGGCTTTATCAATTAATTAATTTTCAATATCGTAATTATTAGTCCGTAATGATGTTAGAATCTCGCAACTCTTCGACCACATCTGCCACCTTTTTAGAAGCAGCTAATTTATCGAATTTCTCTTGCGAGCCAACCGTCATATTGCGGTAAATCTTGCTACCTGTACCCGCAGGAATTAAGTGTCCCACGATTACATTTTCCTTCAAGCCTTCCAAAAAGTCGGGCTGCGCTCCAATAGAAGCCAGACTCAATACTTTGGTTGTTTCTTGGAAAGAAGCAGCAGAAATCCAACTGCTTGTACTTAATGAAGAACGAGTGATTCCTTGTAACAATGGCTTGGTCGTCGCAGGAATCGCATTTCTAAATTGTACGGGCTTCAAATCATTACGTTTCAAGTAAGAGTTTTCTTCTCTTAATTGACGTAAGCTAGCAATTTGACCTCTTTTCAACTTATTAGACTGCCCAGTTTCTGTTACGACTTTCTTATCATAGATCGCATCGTTTTCTTCAATAACATCGAACTTGTCAACGGCTGTGTTTTCTAAGAATCGAGTATCTCCTGCATCTACAATGGTGACTTTACGCATCATTTGGCGAACAATCACTTCGATGTGCTTGTCATTGATCCGTACCCCTTGTAAACGGTAAACCTCTTGAACTTCATTCACCACATATTCTTGTACGGCAAAAGGTCCTTTGATTGCTAAGATGTCGGCAGGTGTGATCGCTCCATCTGATAAGGGTGTTCCTGCTCTCACAAAGTCACCATCTTGTACTAAGATATGCTTAGAAAGAGGAACCATATATTTACGCATCTGACCATCTTTAGAGGATACCATAATTTCACGATTACCCCGTTTGATTTTGCCAAACTTGGTTACACCATCAATCTCTGATACAACCGCAGGATTTGATGGATTTCTTGCCTCAAATAACTCGGTTACACGAGGAAGACCACCCGTAATATCTCGGACCTTACTGGTTACCCTAGGTATCTTTACCAATACTTGACCTTGATTCACCTTTTCACCTTCATCAACACTGATGTGTGCACCTACTGGTAAGTTATAGGTTCTCAAGGTTTCTCCTTCCTTATCACAAATATGTAAAGAAGGAATTTTGGTTTTATCTCTTGATTCAACCACCACCTTTTCTTTGTGATGTGTTTGGTCATCTGTCTCTTCACGGAAAGTTACCCCTTCGATGATATTTTCAAACTGAACTTTACCTGGATGTTCAGAAACGATAACTGCATTATAAGGGTCCCATTCACATATTACATCACCTTTTTTAACTGCTTGACCATCTTTTACAAATAATGTAGAACCATAAGGAACGTGATTAGACGCTAACTGACGTTTGGTTTTGGGATCTAGAATTCTGATTTCAGAAGTTCTACCCAACACGATGGTCTTGATTCTCTTATCTTCTTCTGTTGCTTCTTCGTCTGTAAAATCAACTGTCTTCACCTCATCAAATTCTAGGACCCCTTCAAACTTCGCTTGTAGGTTCGACTCGTTGGCAATGTTTGATGCCACCCCACCAACGTGGAAAGTACGAAGGGTCAACTGTGTACCAGGCTCTCCAATAGACTGTGCTGCGACAATACCTACTGCATCTCCAATTTGTGCGGTGGTATTGGTTGCTAAGTGTCGTCCATAGCATTTTACACAAACACCATTACGAGTTTCACAAGTCAATACAGAACGAATCAATACACTTTCGATACCAGTTTCCTCATCAATTCTCTTAGCGATTTCATCCGTAATAAACTCTCCCGTAGCCACAATCATTTCTTCTGTTATAGGATCGTAAATGTCCTCTAAAGAGAAGCGTCCCGATATTCTTTCTGATAGTGGTTCTACAACATCTTCATTATCCTTTAAGGCTTCTATAGAAATACCTCTCAATGTACCACAATCTTCTTCGACGATTACCGCATCTTGAGCCACATCCACTAAACGTCTAGTTAAGTATCCTGCATCGGCTGTTTTCAATGCTGTATCTGCCAGACCTTTTCTCGCACCGTGTGTAGAAATGAAGTACTCTAATACCGATAATCCTTCTTTAAAGTTGGAAAGAATCGGGTTTTCGATAATTTCAGGACCTTTAGAACCAGACTTTCTCGGTTTTGCCATCAATCCACGAATACCTCCTAACTGACGAATTTGCTCTTTTGA
Organism: Chitinophagales bacterium; assembly: GCA_020630635.1. Lineage (GTDB taxonomy): Bacteria > Bacteroidota > Bacteroidia > Chitinophagales > UBA2359 > JAHDBB01. The sequence goes on along the minus strand of JAHDBB010000038.1, from coordinate 12,021 downwards.
ACCCCTCGCTCCAGAGTGATACATCATATAGATTGAGTTGAAACCTTGATTGTCATTCTCTAGTTTCTCCATCAAACTTTCAGTAATTCTTGAATTGGCACGTGTCCAAATATCAATGACCTGATTGTATCGCTCGTTGTTGGTAATCAATCCCATCTCATAGTTCATCAAGACCTCGTCTACTTCTCCTTGTGCTTTATTCAACAAGTGTTGTTTGTCATCTGGAGAGAATAAGTCTCTCAAACTAAAGGATAATCCACCTCTAAAAGACCATCGGAATCCGAGAGTTTTAATATCATCCAAGAACTTCACCGTTGTCTTAACATCCGTCTGCTTGATAATACGACTGATAACTTTCTTTAAGGCTCTTTTAGATAATAACTCGTTGATGAATCCAACACTTTCTGGAACTACCTGATTAAAAATCACTCGTCCTGTTGATGTTTTTAACATCTGTTCTTGGATGGTTCCATCTTCTTGGCGAACAGGTACTTTGACCTCAATCAATGCATGTAAATCTAATGCTGATTCGTTGAAAGCAATGATGACTTCTTCAGCAGAATAAAACTTACCTCCTTCCCCTTTGATTTTTTCACCTTCTGTAGATTTTTTTTGCTTAGTGATAAAGTATAAGCCCAAAATCATATCCTGTGAAGGTAATGCAATCGGTGAACCATCTTGTGGATTCAGAATGTTGTGAGATGACAACATTAAGAGTTGTGCTTCTAATACAGCGGCTCCACTCAATGGAACGTGTACCGCCATTTGGTCTCCGTCAAAGTCGGCGTTGAAGGCTGTACAAACCAATGGGTGCAAACGAATCGCTTTTCCTTCTATCAACTTAGGCTGGAAAGACTGGATGGATAAACGGTGCAAAGTAGGAGCACGATTGAGTAAGATTGGGTGTCCTTTCAAGACATTCTCTAAAATATCCCAGATGACAGGCTCTTTTCTATCCACTAGCTTCTTCGCAGATTTAACCGTTTTGACAATGCCTCTTTCTATCAGTTTTCGGATGATAAATGGCTTGAACAACTCAGCGGCCATTCCTTTTGGTAAACCACACTCATGCATTTTGAGGTCTGGTCCTACAACAATCACTGAACGTCCAGAATAATCCACCCTTTTTCCTAAAAGGTTTTGACGAAATCGTCCTTGCTTTCCTTTTAAGACATCACTTAATGACTTTAATGCACGTCCTCCTTCTGCCTTAACTGCATTGGATTTTCTTGAATTATCGAATAACGAATCAACCGCTTCTTGAAGCATTCTTTTTTCGTTACGCAAAATCACCTCTGGTGCTTTGATCTCTATTAGTCTTTTCAAACGATTGTTACGAATAATGACACGACGATAAAGATCATTAAGGTCAGAACTTGCGAAACGTCCCCCATCTAATGGAACCAATGGACGTAACTCTGGCGGAATGACGGGTAGATATTCTATGATCATCCACTCTGGCTTATTTTCTCTTCGTGTGTTTCCGTCTCTGAACTTTTCAACAATACTCAATCGCTTTAAAGCTTCTGCTTTACGTTGTTGAGAAGTTTCTGTATTGGCTTGATCTCTTAATTTATAAGATAGCTCGTCTAGATCAATGCGTCCTAATAAATCTCTGACCGCATCTGCCCCCATTTTAGCGATAAATTTATTAGGGTCAGAATCGTCTAATTGTTGGTTTTCTTGTGGAATTTCATCAAGGTATTCCAAGTATTCTTCTTCGGTAATAAGGTCAAGGTAGTTGACATTTCTTTCGCCTAAGATACCTGGTTGGATGACTACGTAGCGTTCGTAGTAGATGATGGATTCCAGTTTTTTGGAAGATAAGCCCAACAAATAACCAATTTTATTGGGGAGAGATTTGAAGTACCAGATGTGGACGACTGGTACGACTAGTTTGATATGTCCCATACGTTCACGTCGTACCTTTTTTTCGGTAACTTCGACCCCGCAGCGATCACATACAATCCCTTTGTAACGAATTCGCTTATACTTACCACAATAACACTCATAATCTTTGACCGGTCCGAAGATTCTTTCACAGAAAAGCCCATCTCTTTCGGGTTTGTATGTCCGATAGTTGATGGTTTCTGGTTTGAGAACTTCGCCATGTGACCGTTCTAAGATCGCATCGGGCGAGGATAAACAAATGGTTACTTTTGAAAAATCACTTCTTTTTTTGGATTCTCTTTTGAAAGCCATGCAGATATATTTTTAGAGGTGATTCTCCGCCTGAATTAAGTAAACGACTTTTACCTATTTTACCTAATAGACAGAGGGAATTTAATTTTTCTAGAAACTGTTTAGTTGAAACTTGGTGTTTTTTATTGGGAGCGAAAGGTTCAGGCTTCGTTGTATTGTGAAGTCCCGCTATCCGTTCTTATCCTCCTTGTAGAGCAAATTCCTGAATTTGCTCTACAAGGAGGATACCACTACTATCGGGGCTATTTTTGGATGGTTGTTACCTTTGGTTTTGATTCTTTGTGGTTCGTGGAAATTTGACAACTTTGGTTTTGTTTGTACATGAAAGTTGTCAAATTGCTCTACGGTATTTGCCACAGTTCTGGTACTAAGAAGTACCTTCTTTAACCAACTAGACCCGATAGTAGCGGTATGAATGCAAATAGCCTTGCACCACAAGTCGAAAAGACTTGCGGTAGAGTGCTTTGGCTGCATTCATAGGAGTGGATAGCGGGGAGACCCGTCACGACGAAGGATTCCACTGTTCTCTCCTAAAAAATTATAAAAAACATTAGCAAGTATTGAGGACTTGATTATTCAAAAATCAAATCCAATGCCAAGCCTCTTAATTCGTGCATCAATACGTTGAAGGACTCTGGAATATTTGGAATCGGCAAGTTCTCACCTTTTACAATTGCCTCATACGTTTTGGCACGTCCAATAATATCATCTGATTTGAGTGTCAATAGCTCTTGAAGGATATTGGCAGCACCGAAAGCTTGTAATGCCCAAACCTCCATCTCTCCAAAACGCTGACCACCAAACTGTGCCTTACCACCCAATGGTTGTTGGGTAATGAGTGAGTAAGGACCAATTGAACGAGCGTGCATTTTGTCATCGACCATGTGCGCCAGTTTCAACATGTAAATTACTCCGACAGTTGCAGGTTGCATAAAACGTTCTCCTGTTTCACCATCAAAAAGGTAAGTTACCCCCAATGATGGCAATTTAGCCGTTTGGATTTTGCCCTCTATTTCTTCGATAGATGCTCCGTCAAAGATAGGTGTTGCATACTTTTCTCTCAACTGTAAACCAGCCCAACCGAGTACTGTTTCATAAATTTGTCCAATGTTCATACGAGAAGGTACGCCCAATGGATTCAATACGATGTCAACAGGTGTTCCGTCTTCTAAGAATGGCATATCTTCGACACGAACAATTTTGGCAACAATACCTTTATTACCATGTCGTCCAGCTAGCTTGTCCCCTACTTTTAGCTTACGTTTCTTAGCAACATATACTTTGGCTAATTTTAAAACACCAGCAGGTAATTCATCACCAATACTTAGGTTGAACTTCTCACGATTAAAACGTCCTTTTTCTTCATTCACTTTGATATTAAAGTTGTGTAAAAGGATTTTTATGTTTTGATTCAATTCTTCTTCTTCGACCCAACCATTGGGTTGAATACTGGTATAGTCTAATGAACCTAATACATTTTCGGAAAAAGGAATACCTTTCGGTACTAATTCAGCCCCATATAAATCGCTTACCCCTGCAGATTTTTCATTTTGTAGAAGGGCAGCTAATTTTTTGATAAGAAGATCTCGAATTTCATTGACATTGACATCGTGTTCCTTCTCCAACTCACCCATACGGATTTTTTCTTTGGATTTGAACTCTTTGTCCTTTTTCGCTCTCGCAAATAAGTTTTTGCCAATAACGACTCCTCTAACAGAAGGCTTCACTTTGAGAGAAGCATCTTTTACATCTCCTGCTTTATCACCGAAGATAGCACGCAAAAGTTTTTCTTCTGGTGTTGGATCAGATTCCCCTTTAGGTGTAATCTTACCAATTAGAATATCACCTTCTTTGATGTGTGCGCCAATACGAATGATTCCATTTTCGTCCAAGTCTTTGGTTGCATCCTCACTCACATTAGGAATATCGTTGGTCAATTCTTCTTCACCTAATTTAGTATCTCGAACATCTAAACTGTATTCGTCAATGTGAATAGAAGTAAAGACATCTTCTTTTACCACTCTTTCTGAAATCACGATGGCATCCTCAAAGTTGTACCCTTTCCATGGCATAAATGCCACCATTAGGTTACGCCCTAAAGCTAACTCACCTTTTTCAGTCGCATAACCTTCACATAAGATTTGTCCAGGTACGACTTGATCTCCTTTACGAACAATCGGGTTCAGGTTGATACAAGTTCCCTGATTGGTTCTGCGGAATTTGGTAAGTTTATAGGTTTTGACATCGCCCTCAAAAGAGATTAGACGTTGAATATCGGTACGTTCATAACGAATCACAATTTCGTTGGCATCTACATACTCAACCACTCCACGTCCTTCGGCATTCAAAAGCATTTGTGAATCTTTGGCAACCCTTCTTTCAATACCTGTACCCACAATAGGAGATTGAGGCTTGAGTAAAGGAACTGCCTGACGTTGCATGTTAGATCCCATCAAAGCACGGTTCGCATCATCATTTTCTAAGAAAGGAATCAAAGATGCGGAAACCCCTACAATTTGGTTGGGAGCAACATCCATATATTGAATGTCTGTGGGCGTAAAAATTGGGAATTCCCCTTGACGACGACCCTTAATTTTATCAGTTAAGAAATTACCCTCTTTATCTAAGTTGGCGTTGGCTTGTCCGATACTCACTTCATCCTCCTCTTCAGCAGACATGTAACGAATCGCTTCCTCTCGCAAATCAACAACCCCATCTTCGACCTTTCGATAAGGCGTTTCGATAAAGCCCATTTTGTTCATCTTGGCGTGAACACAAAGCGTAGAAATCAATCCAATGTTGGGACCTTCAGGAGTCTCAATGGTACATAAACGACCATAGTGAGAATAGTGAACGTCTCTTACCTCGAATCCTGCTCTTTCTCTTGAAAGACCTCCAGGTCCTAAAGCTGAAATTCTTCGTTTGTGTGTAATTTCAGACAATGGGTTGGTTTGATCCAAGAACTGTGATAGCTGGCTGGTACCAAAGAAAGAGTTGATAACTGATGATAAGGTACGAGCATTGATCAAATCTGTTGGTGTAAAGACCTCATTGTCCCTTACATTCATACGTTCACGAATAGTACGTGCCATTCTCGCAAGACCTACTCCAAATTGAGCATACAATTGTTCGCCTACTGTACGTACACGACGGTTGCTCAAGTGGTCGATATCATCTATCTCTGCTTTTTGATTGGTCAAGTGAACAAGATAAGTTACCATCGAAATAATATCTTCTTTGGTCAAAACTCTTGTTTCTTTATCAATCAATAAATTGAGTTTTTTATTGATTTTATATCGTCCTACTTCTCCTAAGTCATAGCGCTTATCAGAAAAGAAGAGTTTATCAATAATACCTCTTGCTGTTTCCTCATCTGGTGGATCGGCTCCTCTTAGTTGACGATAGATGTGTTGAACGGCTTCCAGTTCAGAGTTAGAAGTATCTTTTTGTAATGTATTATAGATAATAGAATAATCATTATCCAAGTTTTCACGTTGAACAATGATATTTTTTTGTTCTGTATCTAAAATCAACTCAATGTTATCTTCATCTAAGACAATATCTCTTTCTAAGATGATTTCATTACGCTCAATTGAAACAACTTCCCCTGTATCTTCATCTACAAAATCTTCAATCCAGCTACGTAGTACACGTGCTGCTAATTTTTTGCCAATACACTTTTGTAGATTTTCTTTACTGACTTGAATTTCTTCAGCAAGATCAAAGATATCAAGAATGGCTTTATCCGTATCGTAGCCAATTGCTCGTAACAGAGTAGTAACAGGGAACTTCTTTTTACGGTCAATATAAGCATACATGACATTGTTAATGTCTGTAGCAAATTCTATCCAAGACCCTTTGAATGGAATGACACGGGCAGAATAGATTTTGGTTCCGTTGGGGTGCATACTTTGACCAAAAAATACACCAGGAGAACGATGTAATTGAGAAACGACGACCCTTTCTGCTCCATTGATCACAAAGGTTCCTTTGGGAGTCATATATGGGATATTGCCTAAAAAGACATCCTGTACAATGGTTTCAAAATCTACGTGTTCTTCATCGTTACAAGACAGTCTTAGCTTCGCTTTCAAAGGTACACTATACGTCAAGCCTCTTTGAATACATTCTTCAATGCTATAACGTGGTGGATCAATAAAGTAATCTAAGAACTCAAGGACGAAGATATTTCGGGCATCGGAGATTGGAAAATTCTCCATAAACACCTTAAAAAGTCCTTCATTTGCACGATTTTCGGGGGTAGTTTCTAGTTGGAAAAATTCTTGGAAGGAACGGATTTGTACATCCAAGAGATTGGGATAGTTGTGGAAAGCCTTGGTTTTACCAAAGTTCACTCTTTCCTTTTTGAAGGTTACATTTGACATAGAACTTACGACAATTGGTTAAAAGGCTGTGGGAATCAGGCTTATTTAGAATATGGAATCCAAGCTTGTTTGCTTTTAGATTCAAGGTCTAAATAAACTCAGTAGGAAAAGAAAGTGAGGAATGAGTATCGGAATATTCTAAATATTTAAATACTTATGAATTTCCAAGAAAGGTTTTTAATATCAATATTTTACCCATTTTCCTTTATCACTCCATCTGTTTGTAAATTCGTTGAGAGAATATACAACGTTATGTTTTTAATAAATAGGCAAGAGAATGAATTATCTCGCAATGTTTAGGTTTCAATATTTTATTTCAAGAAAAGTGAGTTAAATCAGCTATTTCTGACCAATAACAAACTGGTAATCAACAACTTAAAACGCTTTTATACTTTTCTTAAAACTACAGTAATTTGACTAAAAATACAGCTATATCAATAAACACAAAAAGGCATAAGGGCAAATATACCCTAATGCCTGTGTGATTTTTATGTTAGTAAGGAGCTTACTTTAATTCTACTTCTGCTCCTGCTTCTTCCAATTGAGCTTTCAAAGCTTCTGCTTCATCTTTAGGAACTCCTTCCTTTACAGGACCTGGAGCAGCGTCAACAATCGCTTTAGCTTCTTTTAATCCTAAACCTGTTAAAGACTTAACAACTTTTACAACTGATAGTTTAGCACCACCAGGTGATTTAAGGATTACATCGAATTCTGTTTTTTCAGCAGCCGCTTCTCCGCCACCGCCACCAGGACCCGCCATCATAACAGGTGCTGCCGCTGCTGGCTCGATGCCATAATCTTCTTTCAAAATTTCTGCTAAATCATTTACTTCTTTTACAGTAAGATTAACAAGTTGTTCTGCAAATTCTTTTAAATCCGCCATTTTTAGATATTTTTAAAAAGTTTTCAATATATAATACGAGCTAGTGCGTAACAGTCTTATGCTCTGATTTTTTATTATCCTTCTCTTTCAGAAAGCGTTTTGAGAAGTCCAGCAAGTTTATCGCCAGCACCTTTCAAGCCACTAATAACATTTTTGGCTGGTGATTGTAATAAACCAATAATCTCGCCAACAAGTTCCTCTTTTGATTTTAAATTTGAAAGCGTCTCTAATTGGTCATCACCAATAAAGAAATCTGAATCAATTGAGGCAGCTTTGAGAACTGGTTTTTCATGGCTTTTACGGAACTCTTTGATAAGTTTAGCTGGTGCATTAGATACATTGGTAAACATCAAAGAAGTAGGACCATGCAATACTTCATACAATCCTTCAAAATCTTTAGAAGACGCTTCCATTGCTTTTTTGATGAGGGTATTTTTAGCTACTCTCAATTCAATGTCTTTTTCAAAACAACGTCTTCTTAAATTATTTACTTCTTCAACCGTAAGTGTTGATGAATCAGCGATGTAAAAGAAAGTGGCATCTTCCAATTTTTGGGTTAGTTCCTCTACAACCGCAGCTTTTTGATCTTTTGTCATTTTAAATCTTTTTACTTGTCTAACAAATTTTAAATAACCACTTTAAATTACATTCCACCAACCGACTTAATATCGACTTCTAGTCCTGGACTCATTGTACTGGCCATATAAAGGCTTTTAAAGTAAATTCCTTTGGCAGTACTTGGTTTTACTCGATTGATGGTCTGAATCACTTCTGTGGCATTTCCAATCAATTGTTCTGGTGTAAAAGATACTCGTCCAATTGAACAATGGATGATACCAAATTTATCTAAACGATAAGAGATTTTACCTTTTTTTACCTCTTGTACAGCAGCACCTACATTAGGAGTGATTGTTCCTGTTTTGGGGTTAGGCATTAGGTTACGAGGACCTAAGATTCTACCCAACTGTCCTACTTTTGCCATCACATTAGGCGAAGCAATTACGACATCTATATCTGTCCAACCATCTTTGATTTTTTGGACATATTCGTCAAGCCCCACATAATCTGCGCCTGCTGCCTCTGCTTCTGCCTCTTTATCAGGTGAGCAAAGGACCAATACTTTTTTGGACTTACCTGTACCATTTGGTAATGAAATGGTTCCTCTAATTGCTTGATCTGCTTTTCGAGGGTCTAATCCTAAACGGATATGAAGATCAACTGAAGCATCAAATTTTGCACAATTCACGTCTTTGACTAGTGCTGCTGCTTCATCAAGCGTATAAACTTTATCTTTTTCTACTTTTTCGTTTACCGCTTTTCTTTTTTTTGTAATTTTTGCCATTAGGTTCTAACGTTTAAGTATATGAGAAATAAACTCCCTAAAATATTTTATTTTGATTTGGAGAGAACGGTTATTACTCTTTCATCGTAACGGGTCTCCCTGCTATCCGTTCTTATTGCTGTTGCCTTGTTTTAGGTAGCCAACGCTTTTACAGCAATACCACTCCTATCAGGTCTAGTTGGTTATGGTTAGGTACTTCTTTTTTACTTTCACCTACCCAACAAGCCCAATCTTACTCTGCTGGAGCTTGCTCTCCTTGCCAAGGAGGTGTACCAGAAACGGTAAGCCCCATGCTTCTTGCTGTTCCTGCTACCATTTTCATAGCAGATTCTATTTTGAATGCATTTAAGTCTGGCATCTTGAGTTCAGCAATTTCTTTAACATCATCCCAAGTTACAGACCCTACTTTATTACGATTAGGTTCAGCCGATCCGCTTTTCAACTTTGCTTTTTCTAACAATAATACAGGTGCAGGTGGTGTCTTGATAATAAAATCAAACGACTTATCCTTATAGACTGTAATAACAACAGGCAATACTTTACCTTGTTGTTCTTGGGTTCTCGCATTAAATTGCTTACAGAAGTCCATAATGTTGACCCCTTTTGCCCCCAATGCAGGACCAACAGGCGGAGACGGGTTAGCCTGTCCACCTTTGATTTGTAATTTGATAAAACCCGATATTTCTTTTGCCATTTTTTTAGGAATAATTTAAAAATGAGTATTTAAATTTTAGCAAAGAGATTTTTTGTTGCATAAGGACATGATACGCCATTATAGATAGACTATAAAAGAGATTCGCAATAGAACAAAAAGGAGAAAGTAATAAGAACAGTTGTTAATTTACTTTTTCTACTTGCATAAAATTCAATTCCACAGGAGTACGTCTTCCAAAGATTTTGACGATGACCTTGAGCTTTTTCTTATCTTCATGAACTTCTTCTACTGTTCCATTAAAGTCATTGAAAGGTCCATCAATAATTTTGACCGTTTCATTGACCAAGAAAGGCTCTGTTACAGTGGTCTCACCTTTTTCCCTAATCTCATCGACTCTGCCCAACATTTTGTTGGCATCATCATCACGCATAGGTTCAGGATTTTGACGACCAATAAATCCGATGACTCCTGTATAAGCACGGAAAGCTTGAATGATGTCTGCGTTAACCATCCCTTCTAAAGCCAAAACAAAAATATAGCCTGGATAAAGTGTTTTATCTTTTATAGACTTCTTACCCTTACTTACTTTATAAACCTTCTCGGTAGGAACCAACAACTGTAAGATAATATCTTGCCAGCCAGAACGCTGAATTTCCACCTCAATATAGGCTTTTAATTTACGTTCTTGTCCACTAATGACCCGAAGGGTGTACCATTTTTTTTCGCTCGCCATGATATTGTTTTGTTACAAATGGACTACGAGAAGATGCTATAAATATAATAAAGGATACCTTTAAAGAAGCCGTTTTCAGGGTTTGCACCAAAGGTGAAATCCATCAAAAAGACTATCAAGGCAATAATAATGGAAGCAATAATGACCACAATGGAATGGTTTTGAAGTTCTTGCCAAGTAGGCCAAGTAACTTTATAAAGCATTTCGTGATAGACATCCTTTAAATATAAACTAAGCTTTTCCATCTAAATAAAAGTTAAATAGCACGAGCGGCAGGGCTCGAACCTACGACCCTCGGTTTTGGAGACCGATGCTCTACCAACTGAGCTACGCTCGTAAAATTTTTATTAGACAACAGCCCGCTTGCCATAACTTGACAAGCGGGCTGTATGTATAAACATACAAATTCTTATTCAATAATTTCTGTTACCTGACCTGCACCTACTGTTCTACCACCTTCACGAATCGCAAAACGCAATCCTTTTTCCATTGCAATTGGGTAAATCAACTCAACTGTAATAGTGATGTTGTCACCTGGCATTACCATTTCTACACCATCTGGTAAAAGAGTCTCACCAGTAACGTCTGTTGTTCTGAAGTAGAACTGTGGACGGTATTTGTTGAAGAAAGGTGTGTGACGACCACCTTCATCTTTGCTCAAAACATAGATTTCAGCTTTGAACTTTGTGTGTGGTTTTACAGAACCTGGCTTGATGATTACCATTCCTCTCTTGATGTCATTTTTATCAACACCTCTCAATAACAAACCAACGTTGTCACCTGCTTCTCCTCTATCAAGAATCTTACGGAACATCTCTACTCCTGTCACAGTAGAAGTCATTGCTTTTTCATCTTTTGGACGCAAACCAATGATTTCAACAGGATCTCCAGAATTGATAACGCCTCTTTCGATACGACCAGTTGCTACAGTACCACGACCTGTGATAGAGAAAACATCCTCTACAGGTAATAAGAAGTCTTTGTCAACATCTCTTGTAGGTGTAGGTATCCAGCTATCAACTGAAGCCATCAATTCTTTTACTTGAGCAACACCATCAGCTTCTCCTTGAAGAGCTTTTAATGCAGAACCAGCAATGATAGGAATATTGTCACCATCGAACTCATAAAAGCTCAATAATTCTCTTAATTCCATTTCAACTAACTCAATCAATTCAGGATCATCCACCAAATCAACTTTGTTCATAAAAACAACGATTTGAGGTACTCCTACTTGACGAGCTAAAAGAATGTGCTCACGAGTTTGAGGCATTGGACCATCTGTTGCAGCACAAACAAGGATTGCGCCGTCCATCTGTGCGGCACCTGTTACCATGTTCTTTACATAGTCGGCGTGACCAGGACAGTCAACGTGTGCATAGTGACGGTTATCTGTTTGGTACTCAACGTGTGCTGTATTGATGGTAATACCTCTTTCTTTTTCCTCTGGTGCACCATCAATTGAATCGTAATCCATTTTTTCTGCCAAACCAGAGTCTGACAATACATAGGTGATTGCGGCAGTTAGAGTAGTTTTGCCGTGATCCACGTGACCAATAGTTCCAATATTCACGTGAGGTTTCGACCGATCAAATTTTTCTTTAGCCATTGCTCAAAAAAGATTTTTTTAATTAACTAGAATATTCTTTAACAATTGTGTAGCGAAGTTATTAGGAAAATTCAGAAACTATCGCCACTAATAGGCGGGAAGCAAGTTGTCTGTTGTCTGATTACTACTTACTACGCTTGCTTTGTTAGGATACTCAAAATAGAGCCAATGATGGGAATTGAACCCATGACCTCTTCCTTACCAAGGAAACGCTC